>NZ_JBEIAC010000009.1:0-218911 GCF_040240335.1 Brenneria sp. L4-2C
TGCTGGATGGTATTGGTGTTCAGCGTCAGAACGGCAGTATGAAGCGCCGTGGTTATGCGGTTTTGGCTGACAAAGCTTACTCAGGGCATGCGCTTCGTAACGAACTGAAACGAAAAGGGATAAAAGCAGTTATCCCTCGAAAATCTAATGAAAAAATGGCTTCTGACGGACGCTCACGGTTCGCCAGTGACGTTTACCGTCGCCGCAACGTAGTGGAGAGATGTTTTGGCCGGTTAAAAGAGTACCGGCGTATTGCTACACGCTACGACAAAACGGCGAGAAATTATCTGTCGATGGTGAAACTGGGCTGCATCCGACTCTTTTACAAGAAGTTATGCAATTAAGGGACACAGCCTAGGTCTTGCGAAATGCCATTTCAGTGGTAATAGAGGTAGAAATAAAGCAGTTCATGATATTGAACAAAACGGATATTCAATCGTAGCTGAAGAAGTAACCATGAGAGTTAATGGCCGTAGGATAAGGGCTGATTTTGTGGTTGTTGATGGGCATGGTAATTATCACGTCTTTGAAGCTAAACATGGAGCAAGTGGTTTAACGAGAAATCAAAAAGCGTCAGGTGTATTTAATATGAATAGCCCTTCAAATACTGTCGGAGGTATCGGAGGTGGAACTATTACCTCATCTTCAGGACCTGGAGGGAAGTTTTCTATTGCTACAGGTAATAGAGAAATAGCTGAAAGAATAGGCGAAAAGGGTAGTACGTTTGATGCGCTATTCCATGTGTTAAAATAGTGATATGGTGATGAAATGACAACCGAATTGCGAAAATCATTTGAATCTGAACTGCAAAGCTACTTGAGAGAGTGTTTCTCATTATCTAAGTTTATAAAAGTTGTTAGAAATGAAATAAAAATAAATGTGGCGGGTGCTGTAGGTAGAATTGGGTTCAGGTTTTTAATTAATGCGCAAGGATATGTTTTGTCTGAAAGTGTATCACTGCCGGAGTTGCGAGGCTTTTACAATGAAATATCTCCACCATACAAGCCAAAGTTTACAACGAATTTTGAACTTGTAATGAACACTTCAATGGAGCATGGTTTTAAATCCTTTTCTCCTAATATGGGAGGGACAATTGATTTACCAAAAAATGAAGAAGAAAGAAGAAAGGCTTGTGAATGGATTTATACTAAAGTAAAAGATATTTATCTGCCAAGAGTTATGAACTTAATTGAACTCAAACCTGAAGTTATTGATGATGTAATTGTGCATCCAGATTACTATGCGTATCCATTTTTAACTATTTTATACATTATCAAAAAGAATAACCACCCTCTGAATAATTTGAATATGGAGTCTATTCTTAGCAAAAAAATCGTTGGTAATAAATCCTTTGATAAAAATTTATTAGATACATCTTTGTAAAGAAAAAGCCGGAAAGGTCTTCTAATCTTTCCGGCTTTTTTAATATTTATCAATTGGCTGGTTCTAAACCTTGATTCCCCTGGAGCGCCACTTTGGTAGCATTCTTCATATCACGGTTAGTTTGTTTAATCCCCCGCTGTTGCCGACGCAAGGTCTCATGCTTATATAGAGGCACTACGTGACAGCGGCAGGTTAATTCATGTCGGCCAAGGTACTATTAAAAAGGGATAACCTCTTATGGAAATATATAGAGGTGAAGGGATGACATATATATCCAAAAAATTATCTGCTGGGGCCGAAGAGTTTGTAACAGTCATTGAGTCATGAAAAGGTATGGATCTCGGAATAATATTCTCTCCATAGAGGACATTACATGGAAAATTTTATTAATGCTCTTACTAATGAGCAAATTATTGACGTTATCGTCTCTGGTTATGTTGACTCTGAAAGCCCTTCAGTGTTTCATCCCATGTATGATCGCGTGTATTTTATTTTCAATAACATGAAGTTCGAGGTATGCATTGATAATTTGGGATTTATTAATGCTAATAGTGTAACAGAAATAGAAATATGGTTTGAACTCGATGAAGATGATAAATTTTCTTTGATGTCTATTTATTCTCAATTATTTAAAACCGAGCAGGAAATAACGGTTACGTCAGTGAATAATCAATCTGAACCGTTCGGAATTCTAACATTGAACTATCGAGAAGGACTTATTGACAGACACTTATGTTTAGATTCACATAATTTTTTCGGATTCACTTTTTTATAACGCTCTTTATGACAAATCGCGGAAGCGATCTTCGTGATCCTTCCGGCTATTTTTTACCTGTTGTTTATTACAACGATCAGAGATTAATCTCGGTCTCAATCACTATCCTTCCCCGCTCAACCGTCAACCGTTATTGGCATACCAGTCATAAAGCCCGACGCTTCCAGCCAGCGGCCCTTGAGGTTAATGGCTGACGGCGGGTTGGGCCTGCCGTTTTGCGGGCGGATTAGGCGGAGGAACCGCCGGTAACTTCATCGGCAGCGCACTGTTCGGTGAAGGGAGCGACGGACAAAAATGGTCCATGCTGCTGAGCGGTCTTGTCGGCAGTGCCGCTGGTGAGAAAGGGGGGGCCAGATATGATACATGCAGAACGGCGCGCTTTAAGGAAACCAATGGGGTTCCGATTAGTAAGAGTAAATACGATGAAATACTTGCAATATCTAAATGCGAAAGACCACTTCCAGAAACCTATTAAGCATATTCAGATAGTTTCTTTCTCTGTCAGCATAGTTGAGCTTTGTTAAACAAACCGAAAATTCTGCGGCAAACAGGATTAAAACACTCTTTACACTGATGGTATGGTTAGCGGAAGAGACTATATAATTACTGACATCTTTACTGGAGAAAGGCTATGAGACTATGAATAGTGTAAACAAAATCTTAACGATCCCTTAGGATTTCACACTTTATAAAACAAGTGAAGGTAAGTTCATTTTAGCTCCTATTAATAACTTATTAATTATGGAACATATATTTTAAAAACATGAAGACTTGTGAGTAAGTAAATATTTATTTTTATCTGGATTTTTCATATTTATTTAAAAGGAAATGAGTATGTTAATCGCTGTTGTTTTTTATAAAAAAGTCAGACCATAATCATTCGATATCATTTTAGGGTAACTCTATGAATAATTTAAAATTATTATAAATTAGCAATTTTTACTACAGTCTCTATCTAGTTGAAATAAATTTTGCCATCTCGGTAGTTTTTTTAATTCATACATTGATACTTCTGAAGAATTCTGGTTACTTGATGAGGATATGAAAAATTACCCTACATGTGGCAGTTTGAGTTTGTTAGCAGAAAAAATAAGAAACAATCATGATATTTACAAGAATCGAATTGTTCCTAAAAACATAAGTGCTCTAATTGCGACTAAAAACACAAACCCTCTCTACCATAAACCTGAAGAAAATATATACGTATAAATAAGTGATTTGTTATATAAGTTAAAATAATCATCAACTCACTCCGATTCGTCGAGTGTTTTCATCGACTGCGCACTATTTGGCGAAGGGAGCGACGGGCAAAAATGCTCCATGCAGCTGGGTGGTCTTATCGGCGGTACTGCTGATGGGAAAGGAGGGATGAAGTTTGATGCATAGCGGAGTTCGCGCTCCACAGTATCGATGCCAAAAGATCGGTTCGCCGTGCAAAATCTGTATATAAAGAAGTGAAGCCATGCCAGCATTGGAACATGGTTTGTGCCAAATAGATTATTCCAGACAGAAGATGACGGGATATAATGGCTTACAACACAAAGAGATATATGGAGACCATTGGATGAATGAACCAACTAAACTTGACTATATTGATAAAGCATTATCTTTGGCAAAGAAACGACATAATGAGATAAAAAGTAATACTACAGCAGTAGCGCTAGAGCCTATGTATAATTCAATAGTGCAACAACTTATTTTTTTGAGAAAAATCATTCTTGGGCATGAAAAAAATAAAGCAAAACTGTGGGAATTAACATTTGGGGCTTATGCTGCAAAAGAGTTTGAAAACTCTGATGAAATATTTTTTGAAAGGCTCGCAAATGCTTATTTCATAGCAGACCAAATTCGTAACGGCTTGAAAGTTAAACTGCCTCATGAAGTCAATAATAACTACGAAAAAACTGAGCGACGTTTGGCTATGTTATATCCTGATGATTACAATGTTTGATAGGTAAGATCATCGTGTAAATTATAGGCGAGTGATATTTCCTAGGAGGAAAGTATTGTGATAAAAATAGTTTCAAAAAAATGACGTATATTTCAGGAGAATGAATAAGTAGAATAAAATGGAAAGATTGATCTTCATTACGAGGAAAGACCATGATTGACCTAAGAGAAGATGAATTCAAATTGTCTTTGTATGCAAAGCGTTATGCCCAACTTGCTCCAAAGCCATCACGTCAATTACAGTGTCGAAAGGAGTATAATACAACCCACCCAGAATGGGTGCAGGAAGATACAAAAATCGACGTAGGGAAACCTGACTGGCTGAGAAACCAACCCCAAGTAGTACCAGACTCGATAGCTCTCGATAAGGCTAAGGGTGCATTAGTTGGTTTGGCTATTGGTGATGCAGTAGGCACAACATTGGAATTTTCTTCACGCGATCATGTTTATATTAACGATATGGTGGGTGGTGGTCCATTCCAATTAAAAGCCGGAGAATGGACTGATGATACATCAATGGCACTCTGCCTAGCTGAAACCTATCTTGATGCAGGATGGCTGGATCTTGATCTTTTCAGGAAAAAACTAGTTCGCTGGTACCATTATGGTGAAAATAGCTCTAACGGTCGTTGCTTTGGCATAGGTAATACCACGCGTTACGCTTTGGATGCATACCTGAAAAATGGTAGTCAGTGGTTTGGAAATACAGGAGGTGAAACCGCTGGCGGTGCTGCTATAATTCGACACGCACCTGTTGCTATATTTAGAAGAAAATCATTTCTTCGGATATGGACTGAGTCTAAAAGTCAAAGTATCGCTACACATGGTTCTGCTGAATCTATTAATAGCTGTCAGTTCTTAGGACTCATTCTACATTTTCTCCTTAATGGGCATAGTAAAGAAGTTACCTTTTCTCCTCATGTTTTTTCTAGCACATTGCGCGTGCTTCTTATTAACGCTGGCGAATACAAAGAAAAAAATCGTGATCAGATCCGCTCTAGTGGATACGTGATCGATACCCTAGAAGCCGCTATGTGGTCAGTTTGGAACACCGATAATTTCCGTGATGCTATTCTTTTGGCTGCAAATTTGGGGGATGATGCGGACAGCGTGGCTGCAACGACAGGACAAATCGCAGGTGCATTGTATGGTTATTCAGGTATCCCTTCGGAATGGCTCGCAAAATTAGTACAGCAAGAGCGTATAGCGTCAATAGCGGAAAATCTGTTTAAGCGAGCGCCTGTAGATGACTAATTTTCTAGAAAAAAAGGAAATATTGGACTTTTCTCTATGGAAAATGATTTGTGGTGCGACATAAGCCAGCTATCAAACCGACAATCTTCCCCCCTTTTTAAAGCAAATAACCCATTCCTGCTTAACCAGGAAATTCCGCGTTACGAGAAAGCGGCCGCAGCGGCCCTTCCTGATGGGAATAGCCGCTGCAACTCAAAAAGAAGACGGGGACCGTCAGAAAAGAAGTTAGTCCACTGATGGCCTTGGTCGCCACCAGCGGTTTATCGCGCTTCACCGGCGCACTGGCGTTACGCTGCGTCGCCAGAACCCTAGCGATAACTAGATATGACTGCCGATAGATAGACAACCGGTCAGCAAAAACATCAGACTTATGCTGCTGGACAACCAAAATAACTTTTTCATAAAAATCCTCCGGGAACCGCGCCGCAGACAAAGGGCGCGCCCCTCGCGTTTATCAGAACAGGGAAACACATCCGGTCAGCAACAGGACGGAGACTAAACCACCCAGTAAAATCATGCCTTTCATATAACCTCCACTGCATTAAAAAAACTCACAAAAAAACCGTACGGTTTAGTTTTATTTCATTTGTATTTCGCCGTCAAGCATCCTTTTCTATTCCCGATACCTGCGCGCATTATCTGCAACAGGCCGGGTTATGCCCCGTTCCACGGCCGGCGAACCTACATATGAAAACATAAATAAACATTTTCTTGACACTAAAACACCCTCAATGCAAAACTGAACCGTACTGTTTTGTTATCGATGTTATGCACGCTGCCGAATGGGGATAGTCGATGAGTTCACAGGAAAGCGCGATAGATGAATTCATATTCGGAGTGAGGCTGGCATGACTGCCGAAGCAGGCGGTGATTCCATATTTGCGATATTTTCTTTTACAGGATATTTCATATGTTCACATTATCTGCGTTATCTCGCCCAGCCGTGCTAACCTTTGCTTTCCTGCTAGCCGGTTGTGCCGGAAACCCTCCCGTGCGTTATGCCGCGATAGATTCTGCGTCACAGTTGCAGCCGAATACCGGCGAGACGTCCGATCGGATCCCTTACCGTTATGCCACGCAGGTTGACTGGAAAAAATACACCGGCATTATCATTGACCCCGTGACTATTTATCAGGGCGCGGATAATCAGTTTGGCGACCTCCCGCAAGAGGATCGGCAGGCTCTGGCAAGCTATATGCAAACCACGTTCAACGACGTGCTGCGTAACCGTTTTAACGTGGTTTCCGCCCCAGCGCCCGCTACGCTTAGACTTAAGCTGACTCTGACCGGCGCTGACACCACCACGCCCGTCGCCGGTACGGTGACTAAATTCGATTTGGCCGGCGGTCCTTACAACATTGTGCAATCCATCCGCGGAAAGGAAGGCATGCTGAGCGGTTCGGTGAACTACGCGGTCGAAATTTATGACGCTCCGACCAACCGTTTGCTTAACGCCTATGTCGCTAAACAGTATCCAAACGCCATGAACGTTTCGGCAAGCATCGGCGCGCTGAGCGCGGCGAAAGTCGGCATTGAGAAGGCGGCGGAAGAGTTGGCCGAACAATTGAAATAAAAGACGTCCGAAGGATGCGAAACCACACCAGAGAACGTTAAGGGGCTATGTCCCCTGGGTTGATGACAACCTTCCCTACCCCGTGATTCCCGCCTACGACCGCGGGAATGACTGGGCGTAGCGGAGGATGACTATGGCGTATTATAGGCTTTGTCATTAGTCTGAGGGGCAATGACCCTGGATAACCAGCGCGGCGGGAAACAGATAGATGCCAATGCTGTTTCCCGCCGCTTATTAAGAGCCTGTCACGGCGGCATTATGAAAGTATATCCTCATCTGGTGATCTGTCCGTACTGCGACAGCCTGTACCGATACCGGACGCTCGGCGCCGGAGAAAGCGCGAGCTGCGAACGTTGCCATGCGGTGTTGTATCGCGCCGGGCGGCTCAACATCGAACGCATGCTGGCGATGACGCTGACCGCCCTGATCGCCTTTTTCATCGCTAATCTTTGTCCGGTCATGACGGCCAGCTTTCATGCGGTACAAAATAGCGCCACGCTCTGGCAGGCCTCCTGGGCGCTTGCCCAGGGGAGTACGCTGCCGATGGCGATCGGCATGCTTTTCCTGCTGATTATTATTCCATTCCTGCAAATTACGCTCTTTGGCTGGCTGCTCATCTATGCGCGTCTGGGTCTGCGGGCGCCCGGCTTCACCGGCGCCATGAAGTGGCTTTTATGGCTGCGTCCCTGGAATATGATTGAAGTCGGCATGCTGGGCTTTCTGGTTTCAGCGATCAAGCTTTCCAGCTTTGTGCAGATTATCCCCGGCGCAGGATGCTGGGCGATGGCGGTGCTCATGCTGCTTATTACCCTGCTGAACCACCAGGATATCCGCGCCCTGTGGACGCTAATCCCCTGGACCACCGATGATGAGACCGCTAGCCATGAATAGGCCGCGTTATGCCCGCCGGATCAAGCTGCGCGCATGCCCGCTATGCGGATTGGTCTGCGAAACAGCGCATGAGAATAATATGACGCTCCGCTGCCCGCGCTGTCACACGCGGCTGTATTACCGACGCCCCGGCGGAGTCCAGCGCGCCTGGGCGTTGCTGATTGCCGCCATGATTTTTTATATTCCTGCGAATGTGCTGCCGGTGATGTATACCCGCTTTTTCGGCCAGGGCAGCGACAGCACCATTATGTCCGGCGTAATCGACTTCTGGCGCAGCGGCTCATACGGTATCGCGCTGCTTATTTTTACCGCCAGCGTGCTGATCCCCTGTATAAAGTTCCTCGCGCTGGGGTTGCTGCTGATTACCGCGCAGCGACGAAGCGCCTGGGCCATGGCCGAACGAACGTCGCTCTACCGATTGACTGAATTTATCGGCTACTGGTCCATGCTCGATGTGGTGGTGGTGGCCGCCGTTTCGGCGCTGGTGCGGTTTCAGGCGCTCAGTGAAGCGGAACCGCGCAGCGGCATCTTGTTTTTCGGTCTGGTGGTGGTATTAACCATGCTGTCCGCCATGAGCTATGACCCGCGACTTATCTGGCAAGGTGACGATAAATGACCCACGAACACCAACAATACAGCGAACCCGCCGTCGCCCGCCGGCGCTGGCGGTTATCTCCCATCTGGCTGGTTCCGGGCATTGCCTTGCTGATCGGCGTCGCCATGCTGATCAATAGCTGGCTCTCAGCCGGACCGGAGCTCACCCTTTCCTTCCAGACGGCCGCCGGTCTGGAGGCGGGAAAAACCGCCGTCAAATATAAGGATGTGACGGTGGGAATAGTGAAAGATATCACGCTGAACGCCGACAGCTCACGGGTCATGGCGCGCGTACAGCTCGACAAAAACGCCGCGGATCTGGCCCGTGCGGATACCCGTTTCTGGGTGGTGCGGCCGCGCGTCGGCATTGGGGGCGTAACGGGGATCGATACCCTGCTGTCAGGCGCCTATATTGGCGCCGACAAAGGAAACTCGCCGCAATCAAGCCGGGATTTCGTCGGCCTTGAATCGCCGCCGGCCATTATCAACGGCGCGGCGGGCTCCCGTTTCATCGTACAGACCGACGATTTAGGATCGCTGGATATCGGTTCGCCGGTTTATTACCGCCGCGTGCAGGTCGGCCGCATTGCGTCGTATCAGTTGGACGACGAGGGAGAGCACGTCAATCTACAGGTTTTTGTTGAAGCGCCTTACGATCGTTTCGTTACGGCGGATTCGCGTTTCTGGAACGTAAGCGGGCTGGACCTTTCCGTGGGCGCCAACGGATTCCGCCTGCGCACGCAGACGGTGGCGGCCATCATGGCCGGCGGCATCGCCTTCGCTACGCCGGAAGCGGATAAAGCGGATAAACAGGTCGTTGCAACCCCGACGCCGCCCGCCAAAGCGTATGTATTGGCGAAAGATCAGGAGTCCGCCATGGCGCCGTCGGACGGCCCGGCCATTAGCTTTACTTTACGCTTTGAACGCTCGCTGCATGGTTTGTCGGTCGGCGCGCCGGTGGAGTTCTCCAGTATAAAAATCGGTCGGGTGACCGCGGTCGATCTCGATTACAGCGCGACAGGCTATCGTTTCCCGTCGGTCGTCGGTATCGAAGTCTACCCCAGCCGGCTCGGCAACGTACTGAATAAACTGCCCAAGCCCAAAGGGGAACTTGAGCGGGAAACCGCCGTATTTCTCCGCGATCTGGTGGCGCATGGTCTAAGAGCGCAGGTGTCGCCCAGTAACTTCCTGACCGGACAGCTCTATATTTCACTCGATTTTGTACCCAATGCCGCTAAAGTCCCGTTTGATATTCACGCCCAGCCGCTGGTTCTGCCGACGGTCAACGGCGGGTTTGACCGCTTACAGGAACAGATGGCGAGCATCATCAGCAAGGTCGATAAAATGCCGCTGGAGTCTATCGGACAAAATCTTGACGCTACGCTGGCCGGGCTGGATAAAACCCTGACCCAATTCAATGGGAAAACCTTGCCCGAAACAAACCAGTTAATCCGGCAAATGCGGCTGACGACCCGCAGCGCGCAGGATCTGCTGGCCGAGGATTCACCGCTGGCAATCGGTTTTTCCCAGACCTTGCAGGACGCCTCACGCACGCTGCGCGCCCTGCGTAATCTGGCCGACCAACTTGACCGTCATCCTGAATCGCTGCTGCGGGGCCGCCCGACGGATCCCTCCCTGCGCAAGGCGGAGCAGATTAATTCATCCTTTAAAGGCGCGGAAAAATGATCTTAATATCGCGACTGTGCTTATTTACCCTGCTGGCCGCGCTGGCGGGCTGTTCCTCGCCGACGGTGCGTTACCACACGCTGGTCGCGCCGCCGACAGCGGCGCAAAACGCCGCGCCGCCGGCTTCTTTTGTGATTGAGGTTTTACCCGTCGGCGTGCCGGCGCAAATCGATCTGCCCCAGTTGGTGGTGCGTCAGGGAGAAAGCGACGCGCTGATTCTGGATAACGAACGCTGGCTGAGTCCGCTGGGCGATGAGTTCCGTTCAGCGCTGTCCGCCGGCCTGGCGGAGCGTCTGGGTACGCAGGATGTCGCCGGTCTGAACCGAACCGACGAAAAACCGGTGGTCAGAATACGGCTCCAGGTACGGCGGTTCGATATTTGGCCCGGTCGGTTCGTCAGACTGGAGTCGGACTGGAGTCTGAGCGCCCGAAATGGCGAAAACCGCACACAACTGGTCTGTCACAGCCGGTTAACGGAACGGGCCGAACAGGGAGATACGGCAATGTTCGCGGCACAGCAGCAGGCGGTTGCCCGGCTGACCGACCAGATTGCCGGCACGCTTCATCGCTGGGCGGCTAACGGACAAGGCAGTTGTATTTTGTAGCGCGGCGTTGCCCCAGGAAGCATTCAATTAACGGATAACAGCGCGCTCTGGTGGTTAGGTCGCGGCGGGCGACGCTGCGTTAGCTAAACCGCAAGCGCCCTGCCCGCCGCACTGACCAACGCATGCGTTTTTCGACATATCTCCCCCGCTCGGCATATTCCCCTCTTATCAAGACGGCCATTCACGCCTTCATGTAGACGGCCATAACGGCTCGTACACACATAAAATAAAAGTATGACTAAGGTATCACGACATAAATCGCTGTAAAAAACGCACCGGCGACTGCCTTTGCACCATTTTTGGCAAAATTAACAATTCATTGATGTTAAAAGCATCAATATGCCAGTAATTTCGCTGAGTTGGCCGCGTTTTCCCTGCTTGGTTCGCCATGTTGACATCGTATTCGCATCATGGTTTTTATTGAATCAATTAAGAATTGGAATGAACCAATGAATAAGAACTCAGAGAAAATAACGGTAGAGAACGCCAATTACGCACTGGAACGGCTGCGGGAACTGTTAAACGAAGGCGTCATTGAACCAAACGGAAAACTACCTACGGAACGGGCGCTCTCGGCCGCAAGCCCGACAAAGGTGGCAGCCATGCCGCCAACCGCGTTAGCAGGCACCAATTTTATGGAAATCATAGAGGTCCGGCTGCGCATCGAGCCGTTTAACATATGAAGGATATGGTTATGCCTGCATTCACCACACGTCCCGAGATCCTCGGCACCTTCGGCGTCGTCGCCTCGACTCACTGGATGGCCTCGGCCGTCGGCATGAGCATACTGGAAAAAGGCGGCAACGCGTTTGACGCCGCGGTGGCGACCGGTTTTGCCTTGCAGGTGTTCGAACCCCACCTGAACGGCCCCGGCGGCGATATGCCCGCCGTTATCTATTCGCGCAAGAAAGATAAGGTGGAAGTGATCTGCGCGCAGGGCGCCGCGCCGGCCGGCGCGACCATCGAACACTATCGCGCCGAAGGGCTGGATTTGATCCCCGGCGACGGCCTGCTCGCCACCGTGATCCCCGGCGCGTTCGACGGCTGGATGCTGATGCTGCGCGATTACGGCACCCTGAGCGTGCGCGAAGTCCTGGAGCCGGCGATCCACTATCTGGAGAACGGCCATCCGCTGCTGCCGCGCGTCGCCGCGACCATCAACGACCTGGGCGAATTTTTCCGTCGGGAGTGGCCGACCTCCTATGAAACCTGGCTGCCGGGCAGCGTCGCGCCCAAGGCGCTGTCGAACTTCAAAAACCCGGCGCTGGCCGCGACCTGGAAACGGATTATCGGCGAAGCCGAAGCCAGACCCGGCCGCGAGGCGGGCATTGACGCCGCGCGGGATGCCTTTTACCGCGGCTTTGTCGCCGACGCGATCGGCGAGTACCTGAAAACGGCGGAGGTCATGGACGCCAGCGGCACGCGCCACAAGGCCGTGCTGACCGCCGAAGATCTGGCGAACTGGCGCGCCACCGTCGAAGAGCCGGTCACCTATGACTATCACGGCTGGACTATCGCCAAGACCGGGCCATGGGGGCAAGGGCCGGTGCTGCTGCAAGCGCTGGCGCTGCTCAAGGGGGTCGATATCGGCGCGATGGATCCGAGCGGGGCGGATTTCGTTCACACCGTGGTGGAAGCCATGAAACTGGCCTACGCCGATCGCGAAGTCTATTACGGCGATCCCGCCTTTTCGCCGGTGCCGCTCGCCACATTGCTTTCGGAGGATTATAACCGGGAACGCCGCCGGCTGATTGGCGCGCAAGCGTCGCTGGAATTGCGCCCCGGCCGCTTACCCGGTTTTGAAGCGCAGCACGATCTCACCATGACGATGCTGGACGCCATGAGCGGCAGCGGCGCGGTCTACGAACCGACCATGTCGCACCTCAGCGAAAAACGCGGCGACACGGTTCATATTGACGTCATCGACCGCGAGGGCAATATGGTTTCGGTCACGCCGTCCGGCGGCTGGCTGCAATCATCCCCGACCATTCCGGGGCTTGGCTTCTGCCTCAACTCCCGCGCCCAGATGTTCTGGCTGAAACCCGGCCTGCCGACCTCGCTGGCGCCCGGCAAACGTCCGCGCACCACGCTGACGCCGTCGCTGGCGCTGTATCAGGGCAGGCCGACGCTGTCATTCGGCACGCCCGGCGGCGATCAGCAGGACCAGTGGCAGCTGGCGTTCTTTCTGCGCTACGCGCATTTCGGCATCAACCTGCAACAGGCCATCGACCTGCCGCTGTTCCATACCGCGCATTTTCCCGGTTCGTTCTATCCGCGTACCCGCCAGCCGGGCAATGTGATGATCGAAAGCAGTATCGGCGAAGCCACGCTGGCGGCGCTGAAGGCGCGCGGCCATGACATTTCCACCGCCGCCCCCTGGACCATCGGACGTTTGACCGCCGCGCGCCGCGATGCCGACGGCTTGCTGCGCGCAGCCGCCACGCCGCGCCTGATGCAGGCATACGCGATTGGCCGCTGATGGATTAGCCGACACCGGCCGCGTATCGAACCGGCGGGTTTTCCGCTGGTTCGATACGCCGCACGTTTGCACTAAAAACATTCAGCAAGATATCGAACGTACCCTGGTCAATCGCCTATGCGTGAACAACGAAAAGAGTGTAGAACACGGGGACGTCGTGCAACCGATACGGCAAGAAAGCGTCAACCCAAACGGCATGTTTTAAGCGACGGGCAATCGCATCATCGCGGCGTCATCATTTTAAATGATCGCGCAGTATATTGCGCAACGCCGGAAACTGGTGAAAACCGTCACAGTCCAGAAAATGGCCGCAGCCGTTAAAGCTGTAGAGTTCGGCATCCAGTTGCTCGCGCAGCTTTACCGTATAACGCGGCGCGACGATGGTATCGTTTGATGACAGGATGGTGATTCGATGTTTTATTGCTTTGCGCAATAAATCGAAATCGATCGGCGTTGCGGTAAAATCGCTAAGCTCGGGATGCGTTTCAATCTGTTCCGCAAAGCCGGAGACCAGAATCACGCCCCCGACCTTCAACCGCTCATGTAAAGAAGACAAATAACGCAAAACGGTGATACAGCCTAAACTGTGTCCAATAAACCAGGTTTTTTCATTGGGCATATCAATCGTATTACGCAATTTCGCCAGCCATTTTTCCGGTCTGGGCGCTCGCGGCTTCGGCATTTGGGGGATTAACACGCGGATATCGGCGTCTTCACACTGCTGCCGTAGCCATTGAAACCAATGATGCCGCGGCGTCGATAAGAATCCATGTACTATGATGATATTATTGACATAGCTCATATATCCTCCTGCCGCCCAAGAAACAACGCGTCGATGATGACAAGCAAACAGCATCAACCATAACGCGTTTCTATGTCAGACTTGTGTCAGAAAAGACAACCGACTCATAGAGTGATACCGTTGATTCATTGAAATGTAAACAATCTTTCATTTGAATGAAATAAAAATGGCGCATAGTTGAAACACAAGGATTATCCCCATACGTCATTGAAGGAGTCATTATGTCGTTAGTGCAGGCATTCACCTACTACGAGGCTGAAGAACTTATAAAAGCCGGCATTGTCAGAAAGATAAAATTGGCTTTTGATATCGGAAGCGATGATTTTTTCAAATTAGCCATGCTTTGTACGGACAGAGGCGGAAAGATATTTAAAAAAGATGACTACTTTATTATTTCAATGAAAAAAACAATCATCCCTGCAAACGTTTGTTAAAATAATAAAAAAATCGGGCCAAAAAAAATTAATCAAATTGGATTATCCCGATAGCCATGACATTGGCTATCACGGATGCTACACGCTTTAAAATAACAGCGGAAAACCATTTTTACCTTATCGCCGGCACTCCCTCTGCCCCATTGCCGCAGACGGCGTATTACCCGCGGGGAAATGCCGGCGATAATCCTTCAGCGAAAATCCCTCACGCAGCCATCGTCGTCCGTTCGTCAATATCAAGAAGCGTGCGATCTTCTATAACGGATCTCACAAACTTGACCGCCTTTAGCGATCGTACTGCCCAATGCAAACTCCAGATTAGAAAATGCCGTCGCCAGCGCGCTATCGCCTTCCATACAAATATCGCATAAGTTCGCCAGCTCGGCCGTGGTTCTATTTTGCTGCAACCACTTGTTAACATACGGACAGTAATGAAAATGAACCTGAAACTCCTCCTCCGTCGCCTTGATCAACTCCATCTCATAAACGTTGGGTTCTAATCCAGAGGTGAATTTTTTTGCAAACTCAATAATATCATTGGGATCTTGCATCGATTGCGCCATATCGCGTCCATTGGCCGCACCATAATCATAAATAGCGGCGCGGGCGAAACCGTCGTCCAGACCTTGATTTCTCGCTTCGTCAATCATATTGGCAATGGTGGACGCCCTTTTTTCCGTCACGCCTCTTAGGGCAAGCGTCACCTCATCATTTATTGATGGCGTGTTATTTTTTCTGATTTTTTCCCGTAGTTTATTACTCATCACTGTAACCTATTTATTATTTTCGCTTTACCATCTACATCCTAAATAATTCGAGTTGCAGGAAGGCGGCAAGGGAAGGAATCCCGATGAGCTTACTCAGGTAAGTGATTCGGGTGAATGAGCGCAGCCAACGCATCTGCAGCTTGAAGTATGACGGATATATTTCAAACCAATCGCCATGTCCGGGTTAAGGATGGACTAAATTGTCCATCCTTATTCAGGCATGCCTTAAAACTTGGTTGGCACCGTTATATCTTTTGCGCCGTCCAACGCATAAACATCTCCACCAAGCCACTTCACGGACAGCTTGGCCAACGTTCCGTCATTTTTAAGGTCGATTAATACTTTATCAATTTCTTTTAATAATTCAGCCGATTCCGGCGTTTTGCTATACAAAAACACATTCGGGAAAATGCCTACGGAATTGGATACTTTCAGATTCAAATCGATTTTTTTAGTCACGGCCAGGAATGCGCCGATGGGATAAATCGCGGCATCATACTCACCGGAAGCCACAGACTTGAATATATCGGCTGCGGTTTGTTCCCCTGTGGCCTTTAATACAATCTGATTATCGGGATTCGCCGCATTGTAGTCGGCAATAACCTCATAACGCGCATCGCTGACATGGATAGGCACAAGCCGTTTGCCCGACTTGGCGAAATCCGCCAGAGAGTTTATTTCGTTATCATCTTTCCTTACGATCAGTCTCAAATCACTTAAGCCTGTCGGCTCTTTTGAGTAATCGTATTTTTCAGCGCGTTCCTTATTAATATAGAAGTGGTTCGCCGCTAAATTATAAGTCCCTGTGGATAACCCGACCAACATTGCATCGCGGGATACCGCATTAAAGTGAAATGAATATTGCGGTAATTTTTCATCAATAATGCCCAGTAGTTCGCCATCGTAACCCGAAAACTTACCGGCATCATCAACAAAAGAAAACGGAAAAGAGTTTTCATTAATGACGACTTCAACTTCTTTCACCTGGCCGTTTGCCGTCGTATTGCCGTCGCTCGCCGCGCTATTACCGGAATCTGACGCATTATCACATCCCGCGATACCCAGGGCCAGCGCTGCGACGACTGCATATAAATATTTTTTACTCATATTATTAATTAACTCCTGTGATAAATTATATACCGTCATCTTAAAACCTATAGGTATATTATTTTATTTATAACAACTCAGTTTGACTTCTAAACAACGTAATGATTTTGAAATAGCGAAACAGATAATCAAATAGATAACAAATGCAATCAGATAAGCATCAATATAGTGAAATCCTTTGGCCGCAACGAACGTCGCTTTCCCCATGATATCCATTACAGAGATGGTATAAACCAGAGAGGTATCCTTGATTAAATCAATCACCACGCTGGTATAGTTGGGCAAAGCCTGGGTAGTGGCCTGGGGAAAAATAATCCGGCGTAAATAACTATGGGCCGGCAAGCCCATCGACCATGCCGCCTCAAACTGCCCCTTGTCGACAGAATGGTATGCCGAACGAAACACTTCAGCAAAATAAACGCTGAATGTAATGGTAAATGTGATTATCGCCACCAGGTTAGGATTGAGTTTATTCGCCCCCAACGCCAGGGAATAATCTCCTTTTAGCGCCCCCACGAAATACGGAAACGCAAAATATAAGAAGTAAAGAACGGCCAAATTGGGAACAGAACGACTGAACGACATAAATACAGCCGCGATGGGATAAAGAACCGGTATGCGTTTTATTTTTATAATGGCAAAAGCGAACCCCAGCAGCGTCGATAAGATAACTGATGCGAAAGCAATACCTAATGTTAACGGAACAGCTTGCAAAACGACTGGAAAGTTAACAATAAAAAAATCTAAGCTGAACACAATATATACCTTCTAATCTAATAGATAGCGATATTTCTTTTCTATAAATTTCATCGCGACATCAATTAATACGTTAATTATCCAATAAATAATAATTACTGATATAAAGGCCTCGAGCTGGTTTACGCCATAATTGCTGTTCGAGATTTTTTTGGCGCGTCCAAACACATCGACAATACCGATCAAACTGACTAACGAGGTAAGTTTAACAATGTTAATCATTAAGTTACCCAAGTTGGGGATAGCAATAATGGTGGCCTGAGGCAGAATAATACGAAAAAATCCGCCGAAAACGGGAATTGCCAAACTGTTTATCGCTTCAAGTTGCCCTTTATCTACGGCGTTATAGGCCGAACGCATCATTTCCGAGAAATAAGCGCTCATGCCCAGCGTAATCGCCAGGATGGCCAAAAAGCTGTCGCTGAATAATCGCTGGCTGACGCCGAGTTGCGACAGAAAAACTTTTGAGCCAAAAAAAACCAAAAAGATCAACAACAAAAGCGGCGTGCTGCGCATCACGTCAATGTAAATCAGCGCCGCTGATTTGATAACAATCCGCTGACTTCCCTGCATCACGGTCAACAACAGACCGAGCAATAAGCCGAATACCAGCGACGTTATCGAGATATACAAGGTGACGGATAAGTTCTCCAACAGCTTAGGGAATATTTCAATAATTTCAGATATATCAATAAATCTGCTTTCCATTATGACTATCTCATTTTGACCTGTTCAGAGCCGATTTATATCGTAAAGTTGATACGTTCCAAAAACTCTTTCGTACGCGCTTCTTTAGGATTACTGAATATTTCACGCGGAACGTTCTCTTCAACGATAAGGCCTTTTTCCATAAAGATGACATTGGAAGCCACTTCGTTGGCAAAGCTCATTTCATGGGTAACGATAATCATCGTCTGCCCTTCCTGAGCAATTTCCTTAATCAGCTTTAATATTTCGCCCACAATCTCTGGATCCAGAGCCGATGTCGGTTCATCCAGCAATAAAACTTCAGGATTCATCGCCAACGCCCTGGCTATCCCTACGCGCTGCTTTTGTCCGCCGGAAAGTTTACTGGGGTAAGTATCTTGCTTATGCGCCAATCCCACTTTGCGCAGCAGGTTTTCAGCAATGTCTTTCGCTTCTTTTTTCGCCATGCCTTTTGCGTAAACCAACCCTTCCATCACATTTTCCAGTGCGGTTTTGTTATTAAACAGGTTGTATGACTGGAACACCATCGCGGTTTTCGCACGAATATTTTGAATGTCTTTTTTACTCGCTTTTTCACAATCCACTGAAACTGAATCGATGGTGATGCGGCCTTTATCCGCCTTTTCCAAAAAATTAATACACCTTAACAAGGTTGTTTTACCTGAACCGCTCGGCCCGATAAGGCAGACCACCTGACCTTTTTTTATCTCGATTGATGCGCCTTTCAAAACCTCTTCATCGTCAAAACGCTTATGAATATTTTCTAGCCTGATCATTAATATTTCCTATGTTACTTATCAAATTTGCACTGATAGGTAACGATGTCTTTATTATGTTGTGAACAAAACGTTTCTTCGATGTTCTACCCTAATGATTCATAATGATATAATTGGAATCTTGATTTCGATACTATCATGGCAAAAATCATTATCATATAATATTACCGAATATATATATCCAACAAAATAATATAAGAACATATATTAACCTGTTGATATAAAACCAGAATAGCGAATATCCTATAAATAATATTTAACAGATACTTCAATCAAAAGGCGGCTCACGATGGCGAAAAGCAAACGGCAGATCTTTTTTGATTCATTGGATAGCAAAAACGAAACGGTTCTGGCCAGCGTTTGGCATCATTTTTTGGATAATGATGAACAAGTTTATGGCTTTCAAAATGATGCAATCATCAAAAAAAGCATCCTTGCACAGCAACAATTTTATCAAAAAAATCAACCCGACTTCACTAAAATAATGAGCGATGCCTTTCTTCTTCATCCTTCCGTCCTCAATACGGAGATAAATAGCGTTCAGGATTTTAAAAAAATCACATCGCTAGGCGGAGAGCATGAATGGATCGCCAAACAGGTCGATGCGGTGAAACAAATTATTTCTTCCTACCATGGCGAAATCGCAGCGATATACAATATTTTCGCCCCGGCATATTATTTTCGATTAAAATTTGACATGATCGATAATGACAAAAATAAATTCCCACGTCTGGTTGAAGAAGATCCCTACTTATTCTCACTGGCTTTAGAGAAAATAGCCGATGATATTACGCTTCTAGTAGAAAAACTAATCAATGAGGCGCGCATTGATGGCATCTACCTGTGCGTGCAGAGCGTGCAAAGCCCGACATTTAGCGAGGAAAGCTACCGTAAATATATTGAACCCAGCCAGTTGCGAGTGTTAAACGCAGCTAATCAGTCAAGTCGTTATAATGTACTGCATATTTGCGGCTTCGAAGGGCGGGTCAATGATTTACGCCATTTTGCCCACTACCCTTTTAAAGCAGTCAATTGGGCAACCTGCGTAGAAAAAATTTCTCTGGAAGAAGGGAGAAAGCTATTTGTCGACAAAGCCATTCTGGGTGGTTTTGATAACACGCCGCAAGGCGCTTTATATAAAGGCAATCCCAGTGAAATTGAAAAACAAACGCGAGATATTATTGCCCAAAACGGCAAAGCGGGATTGCTCTTAGGCGCCGATTGCAGCGTGCCGAAAGATATTGATTTCAAAAATATTCAGTTCGCCGCCCGCATAGCAAACGATATTTAACCTGTCGCCGCCAACGGCATGTTAATTAAAGGGAAGCATCGGCGATGAACGTCGTTCGCTTAAGAACCGCGATCCTCAGGTCGACCACCACCAAAGCATCCCGTCCGCGTTGGCGGCGGGAGCCTGCCGGAGAGGGCGTTATGTGACTTCTCCGGGGAAAGTCAATGTGATGAGTCTCGTTCGCACCTGCCGGTTAGGAATACGATATACGAAAATTTCATTTCCGATTTAGCCACGGCTTCGGCCAAAATCATGTTGCCAATCCGGAAGATAAAGCAACCGAGGTCAGGCCAATCAACACATCCAAATACTATCCGTTCATCCGCCCCATGCTGGAAACCGCGCAAGCGGATGAAGTAGCGAGTGACGATACCGTTTTTGTACCCGATGTCCCCGGTAATGACATCTTCTCCCCCCTGCTCGCAGGGAGTCGCAGCATACACGATGCCCATGAAGAAATTACCGCCGCAGTCATCGTAGCCATGCCGCTCAGCGATGAGACTGTTCGCATCGCCTACGGCCGCGGAAATGAACGTTCAGCGGGTATTGAAGTTTTACGTGCCGACGGCGAAATAACGCCCCTCTGGGTCAAAACCGCAGAGAAACCGCAGTCTGGCTTTAATTGTGGCGCTGGAGAGGAATAACCTGATGCCTATTGCACAACATTTAATCGCTGAAGCCACCGCATGGCGCCATGAGCTTCATTCCCATCCCGAATTAGGATACCAGGAGCATGCCACCTCCAGGCGCGTGGCGGAATTGCTCACGTCATTCGGTCTTCAGGTGCATACCGGTCTGGGCGGCACCGGCATCGTGGCGACGCTGGAAAATGGTCAGGGACCAACGATTGGGCTGCGTGCGGATATGGATGCGCTGCCCATTACCGAGCTGAGCGATGTCAGCTATAAGTCGCATAATAACGGCGTGATGCACGCCTGCGGGCATGACGGGCATACCGCGATTTTGCTTGCCGCCGCCAAACACCTGAGTGAAACGCGCGACTTCAGCGGAACGGTACATTTCGTCTTTCAGCCTGCCGAAGAGAACCTCGGCGGCGCATACAAAATGGTCGCCGACGGATTATTCGAACAGTTTCCCATGGACGGTATTTACGCGCTGCATAACTGGCCCGGATTACCGGTCGGCCATATCGGTTTAAGCAGCGGCGTCATGATGGCGTCGCTGGACTCATTCGAAATTGTCCTTACCGGGAAAAGCTGTCATGCCGCAATGCCGGAAAACGGCGCCGACCCCATCGTCGCCGCCTCAGAATTGATACTGTCCCTGCAAACCATTCCCGCCCGCCGCCTCTCCCCTCAGTCCTCAGCCGTTATCAGCATCACGCAGATTTCCGGCGGCGAAGCGATTAACGTTATCCCGGAGAAAGTCACGCTGCGCGGCACCATGCGATGTTTGCAGAACGATGTGCGTATTAAGGTTAAAGAATTGATTAACGAATTTGTCAACGAGCTCCCCCGCGTTTTCGGCGTCACCGGCGAAATCCTCTACTATCCGGGCTATCCGGTAACCGTGAATCACGAGCAGGAAGCATTGAACGTGCGCGAAGCCATCGGCGCCGTATTGGGCGCAGCCAAAGTGCATTGGCAGATCAGCCCCTCGATGGCGTCCGAAGATTTTGCCTGCATGCTGGAAGCCTGCCCCGGTGCCTACTTCTGGCTCGGCTCCGATGGGGCTACGCCATCAAAACCGCTGCATAATGCTTATTACGATTTTAATGACGCATTAATTAAGCCTGGCGTCGAATCATGGACATCGCTGGTCGAGACGCTGTTGCCGAAATCCTGACGGTCATTCCTCAGCAAATACGCCCATGACCGGGATCTTCCAGCGGTCGGCTCGGCGCAACATCGGCCTCTACGATTCGCATACCGTCGGCTGGCGGCTTCTCGGCTAACGTCGGGAAGGGAAAACCACTCCCCAACGCGATGTTGCAGCGGGAATTATCATGAAGGCAGATTAACGCAGGTTTGTTCCGGCAATCCCAGCATGACGTTCAGGTTCTGAACCGCCGCGCCCGACGCCCCCTTACCTAAATTATCCAGCCGCGATACCAGCATGGTTTGCTTGTATTCAGGATGAGAAAAAACGAACAGTTCCAGCATATTGCTGTTGTTCAACGCTTCCGGCATCAGATAAGGCGCGCTCTCTTCCGGCACGGTGTTAAAGCGTTTCACCTTGATAAACTGTTCGCCGTCATAAAACGCATTCAACACCTGGTAGACGCGCTCGCCGTCCACATCCATATTCAGCGGGATAAACACCAGCATGCCCTGAGCGTAATCGCCTACCGCCGGCTGAAATATCGGCCGAACAGAGAGACCGCCCCACTTCTGGATCTCTTTCAGGTGTTTGTGATCGAATCCCAGACCGTAGGCGGCGTAACCGGCCGCATCATGCTGGTAACGTTCAATCATCGCCTTGCCGCCGCCGCTATAGCCGGAAATCGCATTAATCGACAGCGGCGTTTGCGCATTGATGACACCTTTGCGCACCAGCGGCGCCAGCAGCGTGATGGCGCCCGTCGCATAACAGCCGGGGTTGGAAACATGGCTGGCCTGACGGATTTTTTCGCGCTGATCGTCAGCCAGTTCCGGCATCCCGTAAACCCAGCCCGCTTCGGTGCGATGCGCCGAGCTGGCATCCAGTACGCGCGCGCCGACGGCATCGGCAAGCGTCACCGCTTCACGCGCGGCGGCATCCGGCAAACACAAAATAGTGATATCGGCGGCGGACATCATCTCCTGACGAGCTTCCGCCTCTTTACGTCTCTCCTCTTCAATGTTGAGGAGTTCGATATGAGGGTGGTTGACCAGACGTTGCTGTATCTGCAACCCGGTGGTGCCCGCCTGACCGTCAATAAATACACGATATTTGTTGCTCATAGACCTGTCTTTCCGAGTAGATAAAAAGCTATATACCCCCTAGCCTGTCAGCCCGTGGGATATAAACGGATTTGGCAAATAATATACTATTTGCGCATGAGCGAGGGATAGAAATGCGATTATTCGCATTGGTGACGCCGATAATCAGGCTGAGGGCAGATTTTTGGACGTCGATTCGGCGGTGACCGGATCCTGATAAAGCGCGTTCAGCAGCGAGTCGAGCAATCCCGGAAAGCGCGCGTCCAGATCGTCGCGACGCAGCGATAACAAATTTTCCCGTCCGTAAGGACGCTGCCAAATCACGCCGCTATCGCGCAACACGCGCCAGTGGTGCGTCAGCGTCGATTTCGGGATCCCCTGCAACACCGCGCTACAGGCGAACTCGCCGCCGTTGGCTAGCACGCGCACCACCGTCAGCCGCACAGGATTGCCCAGCGCGGTAAGCACATTTTCCAGTCGAATCTGATCGCGATCGGGATGATTTATCATCGTCGCAATGTATCCACTAGTACGCGGACAGTCAAACTATTTAAATTTCGGCATCATCCGCGCGCTGACGACGTAGGCTGGTCATGTGTTATAGGATGAACCATTCGACGGGGCGAGTTGGAGGCTCGTCCGCCGCCACCGTCGGCGGACGATCTGCAAGCTCGATACTGGTGATTCTATTCGACGACGATCTGGCTCGCAGCATCTTGGTGGCGGTATACCACTCATACGTACCGTAACCTTTATCGCTGGCGATATCATTGCTGTCGCGCCGTCCTAGCCGGTCAAACAGCGCATCAACCGGTTTTCCGATAAAAGTGTCGACCTGCGCGGAAACCGCGATCAAATCTTCATCCTCGGCGGCAATGTAATCACAACGATGGTAGGGAACAAACTTACGTACTCCTGCCTGAGGACGAGGCCGGATAGACATCAGTTCGTCAAAGAATTGTTGTAAGGTCAGTCGCCCGGCCTCGCCTGGATACAAGGCGATATCCTGCGCTGCCGGCAAGGACGCGCCGTACAACTCAAATTGCAGATAATGCTTTCGGTCACAGAGGTATAAACCACCCTGCGCAAGCTCGGCGATACCATAGCGTCCATCCGCAGAAAAGCGGATAGGCGAACCGGACCAGCTAATCACCTGTTTTTCCGGCAGCAGGCATTCATAGTCATAGCCTTGTCCGGTAATCCGCTCCTGCTCGACCAGCATGCGCACCTCCGTTTCCGATAGCGACATATCTCGCATAGTGGGACTGGTCAAGGTTGCATGCGTCCTGCGCAATATCGAACGGGATAAGGGGTTGAAAGTGCATGGATATGGCGATGGATATGGCGATGGAGATTCGTCAACAAGCATACCGAGCTTAATGTCCAAAAATGCGATACAAAAACAATGTAGGATAAGGGCCGCTACGCTGGCCAGCAGAGGTAAAATCCAGCCGGACAGCGTCAGGAACATGGCGCAACTCACCGCCAGAACAGCACTGTGTATCCAAGGGAGAATCAGATCATTCAACGGGTGCGAGCTGAACATACGCCACATCACCGCTCGAAATGCTGACAGTAAACACCAAAAAACCATGGCCCACGCCAGCGGTTGCGGTACAAAAAATACCGTAACCGGCAGCAACAGTAACTGGACCCATTCGTACAAAATGATGACCATACCGGCTATCTCCTTCCGAAATCCTATCGGTCAAACCTCATCGCCAAGCGCCATCAAGCGGGTTGCGCAAAAAGGGCGATAATCCTTATGCCACCGGCAGTCTAACCGGCCTGAATGAAATTCCGCATGATCGCCTTCATTTCTCTCACCGCCGCTTCGCTTACCGTGTCGATAAGATATTCATCGTTGCTTGCATGACTCATGCACACGTCGGGATTGCGATATTGCATTGCCGAAGCTATCCGCATGCCGGCGGAAGAGTGCAGCTCATTCAGACCGATAGCCAGAAAAGCGGCGAGATTGGCGGTTCTGACGCCGCAACCCGCCATAATGACCGGGCCGCGGCTGGCGTGATGAAGTTTTTCCAGCAGTTCGAGTCCGCGTTGCGCCGTGGACTGCTGACCGGAAGTAAGGATTCGTTTTATACCCAGATCCTCCAGCGCCTTCAGCGCGTCAAAAGGAGAACGGCACATATCGAAAGCGCGATGAAACGTCACCTCCATGCCGTCGCACTGTTTCAGCAGCCGTTCCATACGGGGAACATCCACCGCGCCGCGTTCGTCGAGCACGCCGAACACCGCGCCTTTAAAGCCGGCCTGACGAATAAACGTCAGATCGCGCTCCATGACATCCATATCGGCATCGCGATAGCAAAAATCGCCGCCTCGCGGACGGACAATCGGAAACACGGGAATGGAAAGGCGCTCGCGCGCCAGACAAAGCGCGGCGTAGGACGGCGTCAGCCCCCCTTCCCTGGGGGCGCTGCACAGTTCAATTCTGTCGGCGCCGGCGCGTTCCGCCTTGAGGGCGCTCTCCAGGCCATAACAGCAGACTTCCAATATCTTAGGCATGTTCATAGGGTCTCGATTTTCCATCAGCCGGACTGTATCGCCAAATTCTAGCGTTTTACGCCTGCCGGCATCCAGATAACCATAGCATTTAACGTCGTTCCCACGCGACGGGGGGGATTCGCGGCGGCATTATACCCGCCGGTACATCCGGCGCGGATGGCCGATTTTGCCGTACAGCATTTCAACCCGCAATCTTCCGCTTTGCACGCCATGTTCCAGATAGCGTCGCACCGTGGTTTTACTGAGGCCGGTTTTATCGGCGATCTCATCCACCGAATAGCAGCGCGCGGCATCCTGCGCGAAAATCTCTTCTATCAGCAGCAGCGTGTTTTCCTCAATGCCTTTATTCCCGGCCTTCGGCATAAAGTCTTTCGACTGTAGCTGGTAAAGACTGTCGACGTTTTGCTGATCCACCACCTTCCAGGAACGTTGCGTCTGGTTGAACTGAATAAAACGCTCCAGCGAATGTTTCAGGCGCGTCCAGGATATCGGTTTGAGAATATAGTCAAAAGCGCCGCAGCGAATGGCCTGACTACAGGTATCCATATCGCTGGCGGCGGTGATAAAAATCACCGAGCAATTTATTTTTTTAATCAAATCGCTCTCCATCAGCGAAATCCCCTGTCCGTCCGGCAGGTAATTGTCCAGCAGCAGCAACTGCGGGCGCTTCGCCTGAATCAGTTCACGGGCTTCACGCAGGGTCGAGGCGCCGCCCACCAGCCGCAGCCAGGGATGATTGTCGATCAATTCCGCATATAACTGAGACAGTTGGCTTTCATCTTCCACTATCATTACGTCAATGAGTTCAGCTTGCATCATCACGTTCTTCCGGGTTATCGGACAGCGCGGCGTTGTCCGGGATAAAGACAGAAAACACCGCGCCCGAAGGCGGGTTGTCGGACACTTCGATCATTCCGCCGGCATGGCTGACGTAGCTGGCGACCAGATGCAAACCCAGCCCATGATCGCCTTGCGTTTTTGACGTCATACCCAGCGCGAAAATACGTTCCCGCTGTTCCGGCGCAATGCCGACGCCGTGATCGGCGACTTCAATCACCAGTTCTCCCACGCTGGAAACCAGATACACCTCCACCGGCGCAAGTTCGCCGCCCCGCAGCAGCGTAGCCTCTATCGCGTTATCCAGCAGATTGCCGATTATCGACATCAGTTCCGTTTCCGACAACGTCGCAGGCACATGCGTGAGCCGACAGGCCGGGTCGAACGCCAGCTCGACGCCCTTCTCCCGCGCCCTGGCGTATTTTCCCAGCAACAGGCCGCATATCCTCGGCGAACAGAAGCGCGCGGAGACGAAATCGAGCAGTTCCTGCGCGTGTTCCGATTGCGCCTCGATATAATGAATCGCCTCGTCGTAGCGGCCCATATGCAGCAAGCCCGCCAGCGTGGCGGTCCAGTTAAGCTGCTCATGACGCATGATCCGCAGGTTGTCGGCATAGCGTTGCACCTGACTGAGCCGGATGCTCAGTCGATCGATATCGCCGCAATCGCGAAAGGTGATCACCCAGCCCTGAAGCTGATCTTCCAGCATAATCCTCACCCGACTGGCAATCACCGTCAGGTGGTTAAACAGGCAGATTTCGTCGTGAATATCGCTTTCCAGCATCACCTGCGGCGTGAAAAAACTGACCGGCGCAATCACCTGCGTCAGCGGCTTGCCGCGTAACTCACGCGAAGGGGTATCCAACGCCAGCAGCGTTTTCGCCGCCTGATTAATCACCGCGATGCGGTAGCGATCGTCAATGGCGATCACCCCTTCATAAATGGACTCCATCAGCGCCTTTTGCTGACGCACCAACAGACCGATTTGCCGGGGTTCGAGAGAAAACATCTGTTTTTTAATCGAACGGGAAAAAAACCAGGAAAAGATAAAGAGCGCCGCCAGCAGCACAACCGCCATCAGCAGGATACGGATGACTTTATCGGCGGTCAGATTATTGATATGGCTGATGAGATAGCCCACGGAAACAATGCCGATCACCTGGCCGGCGGAATTACGGATCGGCGCTTTGCTGCGCAGCGACAACCCAATCCCGCCCAGCCGAATGGTGGTGGCGCTTTCGCCGGCCAGCACGGCCTCGTTGTCGCCGCCGACCAGCTTTTCGCCTATCCGGTCAGGATCAATCGAATGGAAAAGATGAATAGCGCGGTTATCGCCAATGACGATATAACTGGCGTCGCTGCGTGCGGCGATATTATTCATTAATTTCTTAATTGCCGGAATATCATTATATTCCACTGCCGTAACCAGTGAAGGAATAAGCGCGACTTCTTCAGCCTGAACCCTCGCCCGCATGCCGATGTCATCATATAACTGGCGTTCAATATCATAATAATAGTAAACGCCCAGAATTGAGAACAGCAATAAAAATAAAGCCATAAGATAAACAAACAATTTTATCTGGAAGGACGGTCGGAAAGGCATCAACGTATTCATTTATCCAAGCACAATATATCCACTTTAACATTTCTTTTTTTTACCGTAAGCGGTTGTGATGAAACTTGTGATCGTCTCCGCAGCATAACAACGGCCACAGCCGCCGTCATATCAGGCCGCTCATTTCGGGCAACAAAAAAATCACCGCGAATTAACAGTAATTATATATCTGCAAATAACACCATAAAAACCACGGATGATATATTTATCGAAAGTTAAATTAATTAAATAAAACCATAAAAACCATTTACTCCTTTAAAATACCATTTTTAATTTGCGTCACTTCACACAATACCGGTTGTTGACTCCCATACACTCCCAGCACAAATTGACAAGGGGGAAACATCATGAGTTTAACTGACGACGCTTATTCCGTTTCCGCAGATGCCATACCTGCGAAACAACCTCTGCAAAAGAAAACAAGCTCTGCGAAAGAAAAATGGTGGCACATTCTCGACACCTGGAAAATCGGCATTATTCCGCTGCCGTTATTTGTATTGGCCGGCGTGTTGATTGCCATCGACTGTCTGGGCGGTAAACTGCCAAGCGATATCGTGGTGATGGTGGCGACGCTGGCGTTTTTCGGCTTCGCCTGCGGCGAATTCGGCAAGCGCCTGCCGTTTGTCGGCAAAATGGGCGCCGCCGCCATCTGCGCGACCTTTATTCCTTCCGCGCTGGTGTATTACGGCCTGCTGCCCGACGCCGTGGTTGAATCAACCACCAAATTCTATAAAAACACCAATATCCTTTACCTTTATATCTGCTGCATCATCGTCGGCAGCATCATGAGCATGGATCGTAAAACGCTGATCCAGGGCTTTATGCGCATTTTCTTCCCGATGCTGTGCGGCGAACTGGTCGGCATGGTGGTGGGCATGGGCGTCGGCCTGGCTCTGGGCATGGACCCCTTCCAGATCTTCTTCTTTCTGATCCTGCCGATTATGGCCGGCGGCGTGGGCGAAGGCGCCATCCCGCTGTCTATCGGTTACGCCGCCCTGCTGCATATGGATCAGGGCGTGGCGCTGGGCCGCATTCTGCCGATCGTGATGCTGGGCAGCCTGACCGCGATCGTTATCTCCGGCACGCTGAACCAGCTCGGCAAACGTTATCCGCATCTGACCGGCGAAGGCCGACTGATGCCGGCCGACCACGCGGAGGAGCAAAAACCCCATGCGCAGAGTAACGCGTTCAGCGGCAAGACCGATGTCACCACCATGGCTTCCGGCGCGCTGCTGGCGGTACTGCTGTATATGGTCGGCATGCTGCTGCACAAACTCATCGGTCTGCCTGCCCCGGTCGGTATGCTGTTCGCCGCCGTCCTGTTGAAGCTGGCGCACGGCGTGTCCCCGCGCATCCTCGAAGGTTCGCAGGTGGTGTACAAATTCTTCCAGACTTCCGTGACCTACCCGATTCTGTTCGCCGTCGGCGTGGCGATTACCCCGTGGCAGGAACTGGTGAACGCCTTTACCCTGTCGAACCTGCTGGTGATCGTCAGCACCGTGTGCGCGCTGGTGGCGACCGGCTTCTTCGTCGGCAAAAAGATCGGCATGCATCCGATTGACGTCGCCATCGTCTCCTGCTGCCAGAGCGGCCAGGGCGGCACCGGCGACGTCGCTATCCTGACGGCCGGCAACCGCATGATGCTGATGCCTTTCGCCCAGATCGCCACGCGTATCGGCGGCGCGATTAACGTGTCGGTTTCCTTGCTGATACTTGGCAACTTCCTCGTTTGATGTCGTTATTAATGCTATTCTAGCTCAGGACTTTTTTATGAAATTGGCAAGTTATCTTCACCAAGGACGCAAATCCTACGGGATTGCAGCAGAGGACGGCATGATCGATTTGGGACGCCACCTCGGGGACTCGTTCCCGGACCTGAAAGCCTTGCTGGCGGGAAACGCTCTCGCCCAGGCGCAAGAATTGTCGCATCTGCCAGCGGATTTGGCCTTCAATACGCTGACCTTCCTGCCGGTGATCGAACATCCGGAGAAAATTCTCTGCGTGGGAATGAACTACGCCGAGAAACGCAAAGAGTTCGACCAACACAACCCGGCGCCTACGCTATTTGTCCGCTTTGCCGATTCGCAAACCGGTCACGCCTCGCCCATCATCAAACCCAGCCATTCCGTCGAGTTTGACTATGAAGGCGAACTGGCCGTGATCATCGGCCGGGCGGGCGAAAATATTGCCCGCGACCAGGCCCTGTCCCATGTCGCCGGATATAGCTGCTATATGGACGGCTCCGCCCGTGACTGGCAGCACACCTGGTTCACCGCCGGTAAAAACTGGCGGCAGACCGGCGCCTTCGGCCCCTGGATGACCACCTCCGACGAAATTCCCGATCCCAATACGCTGGCGATCCGCACCTGGCTCAACGGGCGCAAGGTGCAGGATGATAATACCCGCAGCATGATCCACAACGTCGCGGAGCTCATCGAATATATCAGTACGTTTACCGCCCTCGGCGCCGGCGATGTGATCATCACCGGCTCGCCGGGCGGCGTCGGCAAAAAGCGAGTGCCGCCGCTATTTATGCAGCCGGGCGATCGCATTGAAGTGGAAATCGAAAAAATCGGCCATCTCAGCAATGTGATTGTCGCGGCGGGCAGTCAGGTCGGCCATGCCGCTGCCGTACATTAAATATCGCAGGGCGGTTCGCCGCCCGGTTATTCACCATCAGGACATCAGGAACGGTATATGTTCAACCATGACTCTCTCGACTTTCGCGTCATCTCGGTCAGTCAGCCGCCCAACGGCATGCTGGAGAAGATCCGCGAGCTGTTGCAGCAAAACCAATTGGGCATGGACGACGATATCGAGCTGTTCGTGGCGGCCTGCGCCGGCAACCGGCTGGCGGGATGCGCCGGACTGGTGAGCAATACCATCAAATGCGTGGCGGTGGCGGAAAACTGGCGCGGCGCCAACCTGAGCGCCCGTCTGCTGAGCGAAGTGGAGAATCTGGCGGTGAGCCGCGGGCATTTTCATCTGTTTCTGTATACCCGCCCCGCCAACCGCGAGCGTTTCCTCGGCTGCGGGTTCTATCCGCTGGCGCAGTGGGATAACGTCGCGGTGCTGATGGAAAACACCCCGGTCGGCATCCGCAACTACTGCCGTTCCCTGCATAGCCATTATCATAGCGGCCAGCGTATCGGCGCCGTGGTCATGAACGCCAATCCGTTTACCCTCGGCCATCGTTATCTGGCCGAGCAGGCCGCCGCCACCTGCGACTGGCTGCACCTGTTTGTGGTCAGCGAGGACGTCTCCTATTTTCCGTTTCAGGAACGTCTGGAGATGGTGCGGCAGGGCGTCGCCGACCTGCCGAATGTGACCGTCCATGCCGGTTCGGAGTATATGATCTCCCGCGCCACCTTCCCCGGTTACTTTCTCAAAGACGCCGGTCAGGTGAATCAGGCCTGGAGCGTGATGGATCTGCTGATTTTCCGCCAGTACATCGCGCCGGCGCTGGGCATCACCCACCGCTTTGTCGGCAGCGAACCGTTCTGTCCGGTCACCCATCAATATAACTGCGATATGCACGACTGGCTGGAAAACCCGGCGCGCTCGCCGGCGCCGCCGCTGAGCGTCATCGAGATCCCGAGAAAACGTCATGCCGGCGGTAAGGCGATTTCCGCATCGGAAGTGCGCGCGCTGCTGAAGGCGCAACAGTTGGCGCCCATTCGCGACATCGTACCGGCCAGCACATTCGCCCATCTGCAACGGCACTATCATGTGGATGTGGCCTAACGCATTATTGATTAAACTTTTTAAAATCAGGAAACAACCCAATGAAAATTGTGAAGGAGGCGCTGGCAGGCACGGTTGAGTCCAGCGATTTGCTGGTGAAAATCGCCCCGGCCAGCGAGCTGAGCGTGGAGATCAACAGTGAAGTCATTAAACAGTTCGGCGACCAAATCCGTCGGGTGGTAAACGAAACGCTGGAAGCGCTCGGCGTGACCGAAGGGCTGTTGATCATCGACGACAAAGGCGCGCTGGATTGCGTGATCCGCGCCCGCGTGCAAAGCGCGGTATTGCGCGCCGCGCAGGCAGAAGAGATTGAGTGGGAGAAATTACGATGAAAAAACTTCGCCGCAGTATGCTGTTTCTCCCCGGCTCCAGCGCAGCCATGCTGTCCACCGCCTTCATTTACCGGCCGGACTCGATCATGTTCGATCTGGAAGACGCGGTCTCCCTGCGTGAAAAAGACACGGCGCGCATTCTGGTCTTCCATGCCTTGCAACATCCGATGTACCGCAATAGCGGTATCGAAACCGTGGTTCGCATCAATCAGTTAAGTACGCCGTTCGGCCTGAAAGATCTGGAAGCGGTGGTTCGCGCCGGGGTGGACGTGGTTCGCCTGCCGAAAACCGATACCCCGGAAGATATCTTCGAGCTGGAAGCCCACATCGAGCGCATCGAAAAGGCGTGCGGCCGCGAAGTCGGCTCCACTAAGGTGATGGCGGCGATTGAATCGGCGATTGGGGTGATTAACGCCGTCGCCATCGCCCGCTGTTCGCCGCGATTGATCGGTATTGCGCTGGCGGCCTTCGACTACGTGATGGATATGCAGACCGAACGCGGAGACGGCACCGAGCTGTTTTACGCCCGCTGCGCGGTGCTGCACGCCGCGCGCGCCGCCGGTATCGATGCCTTCGACGTGGTCTATTCCGACATTAATGATGAGGCCGGTTTCCTGCGGGAAGTCGAGCTGATCCGCAAAATGGGGTTCAACGGCAAATCATTGATTAACCCTCGTCAGATAGAACTGCTGCATAACGCCTACGCGCCGACGCAGGAAGAAGTCGACTACGCCCACCGGGTGATCGCCGCCGCCGAAGAAGGCGAGCGCAATGGTCTGGGCGTCATTTCCCTTAACGGCAAGATGATCGACGGCCCGATCATCAACCATGCGCAAGTGGTACTGGAGCGCGCCAGCGCTTCCGGCGTTCGCAAGTAACATGCTGACTAAACAGGATTATTTCAATGAGTCATTTAACTGAAACATTGCATAAGCAATACCGCCATTTGCAACATCTGACGCCGTTCGACCATGCTCACAGCGCTACGCCTTACCTGTCCGATCCGCAAGCCAAGCTGCACCGCAAACTGTGCGACTCCCTGGAGCACGCCATCGAACGCAGCGGCCTGAAAGACGGCATGACCATTTCGTTCCACCATGCGTTTCGCGAAGGCGACCAGGTGATCAATCGGGTGGTCGATACGCTGGCGCGTCTGGGATTCAAAAACCTGACGCTGGCCTCCAGTTCCCTGATGTCTTGCAACGACGCGCTGATCGGCCCGATCCGCGACGGCGTCATCAGCCGCATCTATACCTCCGGGATGCGCGGCAAGCTGGCCGACGAAATCTCTCACGGCCTGATGGAAGAACCGGTACAGATCCACTCGCACGGCGGACGCGTCAAACTCTTGCAGGATGGCGAGTTGTCTATCGACGTCGCTTTCCTGGGCGTGCCGAGCAGCGACGAATACGGCAACGCCAACGGCACCCACGGCAAATCCTGCTGCGGCTCGCTCGGCTATGCGATGGTCGATGCCCACTATGCCCGTACCGTGATCGTGCTGACCGAAGAGCTGGCGCCCTTCCCGAATATGCCCGCCAGCCTGATTCAGGATCAGGTGGATTACGTCGTGAAGGTCGATCAGGTCGGCAACCCGGCCAAAATCAGCGTCGGCGCGGCGCGCGTCACCAGTAATCCGCGCGAACTGATGATCGCCCGCACCGCCGCGGAAGTGATCGAACATTCCGGCTACTTCCGCAACGGTTTTTCCATGCAAACCGGTTCCGGCGCGGCGGCGACCGCCTGCACCCGTTTTATGGAAGAAAAGATGGAGCGCAATCAGATCACCGCCAGCTTCGCGCTGGGCGGCATCACCGGCAGTCTGGTTGATTTACATGAGAAAGGGTTGATCGAAAAGCTGCTGGATACCCAGTGCTTCGACGGTCAGGCCGCCGCCTCGCTCGGCCGCAATCCTAATCACGTGGAGATCTCCACCAACGTCTACGCCAATCCCGGCGCGAAAGCCGCCTGCTGCGACCGGCTGGATATCGTTATTCTCAGCGCGCTGGAAATCGACACCGATTTCAACGTCAACGTGATAACCGGTTCAGACGGCGTCATGCGCGGCGCGTCCGGCGGCCACTGCGACGTCGCCAGCGCCGCCAATCTGACCATCGTGGTGGCGCCGCTGCTGCGCAGCCGCATTCCGACGGTCGTGCGCCGGGTCACCACCCGCGTCACGCCGGGCGAAAGCATCGACGTACTGGTCACCGACCACGGCATTGCGGTCAACCCGGCCCGTCCGGAAATTCGTCAGCGCCTGCTGGAGGCCGGTCTGAAAGTCATGGACATTGAAGACCTCTACCAGCGCGCGATCTCCCTGACCGGCGAACCGAAACCTATCGAGTTTACCTCGCGCATCGTCGGCGTGATCCGCTATCGCGACGGCAGCGTGATCGATGTGGTTCATCAGGTAAAAGAGGACGCATAATGACCATGATGACGCCTGCCGGAGCAGGCGTCAGTCTGGAGGCATTGCTGGCGGCGAAGGAACGGCGCGCGCAGCGGCAATCCGCCTGGCTGACACAATTTTCGCAACCGCTGATCTCGCTCACGCTGGTCACGCCGGGGCCGATAAAGGACAGTCCGCGCTATCATCTGGTGATGGATGAAGCCCTGCGATGCGCCGAAGCGATGCTGCGACGGCATGACTGGCCGGTATTGCGGCGGCAAACGTTCTGGCTGCCTACCGGCGCTGAAGCGTTCTGGTGCGTTCAGCATTCGGCGCCGGAAATCAAAGCGGCGGCCATCGAGCTGGAACAGTCCCATCCGCTGGGGCGTCTGTGGGACGTCGATGTCATTTGCCCGCAGGCCGGCGTGATTGGCCGCCATTCTCTGGACCATGGCCGGCGCCGCTGTCTGATTTGCGATGGCCCCGCGCATGCCTGCGCCCGTTCGCGTCGGCACCCGCTGCCCGACGTTATCGCCAATGTGGAGGCGCTGATCGATGGCTGGACTGGCACTCACTGACGCGCTGGCGCAGACCGACTTCGCCGCGCTGGCGGAAGCCGCCTTACGGGAAGAAGTCTGGTTGACGCCGAAACCGGGTCTGGTCGATAGCGTCAACAACGGCGCGCACGACGATATGGATCTGCCGCTGTTTTTACGCAGCATCGAGGCGATAACGCCGTGGCTGCGCCAGTTCGTGCAGCTTGGCCGGCGTGACGCCGCTTACCCCGCCAGCGCCATGCTGATGCGCATTCGCCCCGCCGGTCTGGCCTGCGAACAGGCCATGTTCACCGCCACCGCCGGGGTGAACACCCATAAAGGCGGCATTTTTTCCTTCGGCTTATTGTGCGTCGCCGCCGGTCGTCTCGCCGGACGGCAACGGCCATTAACCGCCGGCGCGCTGTGCGCCGAAGTCGCGGCGATGTGCCACGGACTGGTGGAACGGGAATTACAGCGCTGCCGACGCGCTTCCACCGCGGGCGAACGGCTGTTTCAGGCGCACGGACTGACCGGCGCGCGCGGCGAAGCCCAAAGCGGTTTTCTGACGCTGCGCCGCCATGTCTTGCCCCACTGGTTTAAACAGGCCGACCCGGAACGCCGCAAACTGGAAGCCCTGTTGCGTTTAATGGCTTATAATCCCGATACTAACCTGGTGTCTCGCGGCGGACTCGGCGGCCTGCATTATGTTCAGCGCTACGCCCGCCGACTGCTGGAAAAAGATTGGCGAAAAGAGGATTTACAGGAAATGGATCAGGCACTGACTTCCCGTCATCTCAGCCCCGGCGGCAGCGCGGATTTGCTGGCCGTCGCCACGGTACTGACCGCATTCCCGCTCAGCCCGATGCGCCCGCAACCTGAAAGATGACGGAGATATGAATATCGAGCAATGCTGGGCCGACCTTGCAAACCAGCTCGACGTTGTGCTGGTGCCGGGGCTGCGCGACAGCGAAGAAGACCACTGGCAAAGCCACTGGCACCGACGACTCCCTCACTGGCTGCGCATCAAACAGCGCGACTGGGCGCAGCCTGACCTTGAAGGCTGGATCGCGGCCATCCAGCGGGAACAGCAAAACGCGCAGCTGCCGCTGCTGCTGGTCGGCCACAGTTTCGGCGCGCTGGCCAGTCTGGTCTGGGCCAATCGTCACCCGCAACGCGTCGCGGGCGTGATCCTGGTCGCCCCCGCCGAGCCGCTGCGCTTCGAACTAGACGACATCGTGCTGCCGCAGCCGTTAGCCGTACCGGGCCTGCTGGTCGCCAGCCATACCGACCCTTTATTGACGTTCGATCGCGCGCAATATTGGGCGCGGAACTGGGCGTGCGAGCTGGTCGATATCGGCGAAGCCGGACATATCAATGTGGAATCGGGGTTCGGCGAATGGCCGTGGGGGCTGGAGCGATTAACCGAGTTTGCGCAAACGCTGGTCGATGAAGCGCCTTGACGGCTAAAAAACCTCGGCGTTGATTGCCGAGGGCGCCGACGTCGTGAAATGGCGTACCCGCTTAAACCGCCAATTGTTTTCTTATCACCTTACCGGAAAAGGTGCGCGGCAACTCGACGACAAAATAAATATGCCGGGGTAAGGCATGCCGACCGCAATCGTTAATCACCCGCCGTCGAATTTCCTGCTGCAATGCTCGCCGTTGGGCGCGCGTCCTGTACGGCGTGACGACATACAAACCGACCATTTGGCCCAGCAGACTGTGAGCCATCCCTACCGCCGCCGCTTCCGATACGCCGTCAATGACCATTATCGTCCGTTCAATCTCGACGGTTGACAGGCGTTTGCCGCCCACATTGATCACATCGTCCATTCTTCCCAACACGCAAATCGCCCCCTGGGGATTGCGAACCGCGCGATCGTGCGTGAAATAGAGCCAGCGATCGCCCTCTTGCCGCCAGTAGCGCTGGTCGTGTTCAACGTCATCCCGCCACACCGTTTGCATGCCGCCCGGCCCGAGGGTGTCGCGAATGACCAGCATGCCGGGAACATTATCGGCGCAGGGCGCGCCGCTGATATCGTCAAGCACCGTCACATCGCGCGGCAAGACCGGGCGGAGTTCGCCCGCGGCGCCGGCGAGGATCGGCCAGCCGGACTCCGTCTGCCAGTAGTGATCTTCCGCCTGAATACCGGTGAAATCGCTGACCCACTGGCGCGTCGGCGCATCCAGCGGTTCGCCGGCCAGATAGATGGCGCGCAAACTGCGAATATCGGCAGCCGTTTTCCGCTGCCGGCGGGCAAGGCGCATCGCGCCGGGAATGGTCAGCATCCGGGTAATTCCCAGTTGTTCGACCAGGCGCCACCAGCGCGCGCCGGGCTTGTTCAACCGGCTGGCCTCAACCAGTACCGTCGTAATGCCCGCCAGCAACGGCGCATAAATCCCGTAGCTGTGGCCGGTCACCCAGCCCACGTCGGCGCTGGTGAAAAATATCTCGTCATCGTCCAGATGAAAGATATGTTGCAATGACGCCAGCAGCGCCACGGCATAACCGCCGGTGTCGCGCACAATGCCCTTGGGCAAACCGGTGGTACCCGACGTATAAAGCAGATGAGACGGCGTTTCCGACGGCAGCCAGCAGCAAGGCAGCGGTTTTCCCCGCCGGCGCGCATAATCCTGCTGAAAACCGGCCGAACTGACGTCAATCACTGAACAGTGATGACCGCTGCGGCGCAGCGCTTGCATCAGTTGCTCATCGGTATGCCGATCGCGCGGCGCGCCGTATTTGACGATTGCCTTAGGCCGGCTGGCCTGAATGCGCTGGGCCAGGGGTTCGCTGGTCAGACCGGAATAAACCACCACATGCAGCGCGCCAAGACGACAACAGGCCAGCATCGCAATCGCCGCCAGCGGGATCATCGGCAGACAGATGAATACCCGATCGCCGACGCCGATGCCTTGTCGATGCAGGATCCACGCCATCGCCAGCACCTCCTGATGCAACTGCCGATAGGTATATTTCGCGACCTTGCCGGCATAATCACAATGGATAAGCGCCGTTTTGTCCGCCTTTTCCGCCAGGTGACGATCCAGCGCGTTATGGCACAGATTAGTTTTTCCGCCGATAAACCAGCGGCTGCGCGGGCCGTTGTCCACGCGCTCAACCACCCGTTGAAACGGCGTATGCCAGTCAAGCAGCTCGGCCTGAGCGCGCCAGAAGGCTTCGCCTAACCGATCCGACGCCAGCTCGTGATTTTTATCGTAAGACATAGTCATGGTTCACCGCCTTTGCCTGCGGCGTTGCGCCGTCGCCACGCCCGGCGATACGCTCGGCCAGAGCCGCGGCAATATAGGCCGCATCCTCGCCCACGCCTTCGAAACGCCCCGATCCCCAGGTTCGCAGCCACGGCAGTCCGAGGAAGTAAAGCCCCGGCACGATTGAACAACCGCGCTGATGAAGCGGATAACCGCGGGCATCAAAGGCGGGCGCCGCGATCCAACTGAAATCGGTCTCGAACCCGACCGCCCAGATGATGGCGGCGATCTTCGATCTGTTCAGATCGATTGCCGTCGGTGGATTCTCCGGCCGCCACAGCGGTTGGTAGCGCGGCTCGACAGGCGCGACGATGTCCTGCTGCGCGATCCACTCATCAATACTGTCTTTGATTTTCTGCGATGCGGCGTCGGCGCCATCAAGATTGCGGGCCAGATCGTCGGCGGTGATCAGCCTGCCGTCACGGTAATCCACCAGCCGGCCGTAAAGTTGCATCCCCTGTAGCGCAAAGGCGCGCAGATCGATATCCCGCCCGCCGTCGCGCCCGGTGACATAATGGTTGGTCTTACGCCGGGCTTCCTCCCCCAGCGGATGATCGTCAACCGTCAGTTTGTAGTGTCCCATCTCCTCCAGCCAGGCGACCACATCGCGTCCGCGATAAAAACGCGCCACGCGCGGCGCGCTGCCGACGCAGAGATGCACCTTGCGTTCGTCGAGGTGTAAATCCTCGGCAATTTGCGCGCCGGACTGTCCGGAACCAATCACCAGCACCTCGCCTGGCGGCAACTGCCGCGCAGACTTGTAATCCGCCGAATGCACCTGGACGATATGCCGCGGCAAGCGCGCCGAAATCGCCGGAAAACGCGGGCGATGATAGTTGCCGACCGCCACCACCACCTGTCCGGCGTGGTAATCGCCGTCGCTGGTGGCAAGCAAATACCCTTCCCCGCGCTGACTGACGCGGCTGACATTGACCCCCTCGCGCAGCGGCGCATGGAAACTGTCCGCATAGCGCTGGATATAGTCAATAATCTGATCTTTCAGCATAAAACCGTCGGGGTCGTCGCCGTCATACGGAAAGCCGGGCAGCCTGCACTGCCAGTTGGGCGTCACCAGACAAAAGTTATCCCAGCGCTGCTCGCGCCACGCCCAGGCCAGCCGGTGCCGCTCAAGAATGACGTGCTCGATGCGGCGCTGCGTCAGATAATAGCTGATGGCCAGGCCCGCCTGACCGCCGCCGATAATCACCACCGGAAATTCGTTACGTTGCATGCTGCGCTCCACCTGATTTATTGGCCGATAACGGTAATTTCTTCCACCACCACCGGATCGGCGGCGGCAAACTGCCGGGCTTTTTGTTCAATGGCGTGAGACTGATCCAGCGCGCTGGAACAGGCGTAGCCGTATCTGGCCGCCACCCGGTCGCTGGCCTCGGACAGGGCGGTCTGCGCGGTGCGTACAAACGTCTCGATCGTATAGGGATAATTGACGATGAGGTGCTTTTCGATCGCCGTGGAAGGGGAATAGCACTTCTCTTTGCTGCCGTCCGGCCAGCGCACGACAAAATTCATTGCAGGCATGTTTACCTCCAGAACGTTACCGGCCCATGCCGGTTAATAACGTGGCGTTTAAATCCCAGAAACATTCGGACTCGCCGCCGCGGAACACGGTGAGGCGTTGCGAATCATCAAACCGGCCCGCCGCCGCCGCATCAATCCCTGCGGCGCCGAAGCGGGCTATGACAGCGTCAACTTGCCGCGACTCAACGGCCAGCAGAAAACCGAAGCTGGGGAAGGCGCACAACCAGGATCGCCAGTCGCACTCATCGGGTTTGGGGATCGCATCGAGATCGAGACTGGCGCCCAAGCGCGCGCTTTCCATCATCATCACCAGCGTCCCCAGCAGACCGGCCTGGCTGATATCTTTTGCCGCCGTCACCTGCTGCGTTTCCGCCAGTTCCGGCAGGATGGCCAGCGCCTGACGCAACGCCGCGGGGTCGGCGCCGGTCGCCGCATCCCAATTTAAACCGGGGGGATGCCAGCGCCCCTGCAAATTGATGGCGACCACCAGCGTTAATCCGCTTTTTACCGCGAAACTGCTCAGCACCCGTCGGGCCTGACCGAGCACCGCCACCGCCAACTGCGATTGATTGCTGCGCAGATTGCTGTGTCCGCCGACAATCGGCACCTGATACGCCCTGGACGCCGCCGCCATCCCTTGTAAGATCAATTCCGCCTGCTCGTCCTGCGCGCTCCACAGCGCATTGACGATAGCCTGCGGGCGTCCGCCCATCGCGGCGATATCGCTGAGATTGACCATCACGCCGCACCAGCCGGCAAACCACGGCGCCTGTTCGACAAATTCATTGATAAACCCTTCCATCGCCAGCAGGCTAAAGCGCCCGTCGGCGTCGATCACCGCGCAGTCATCGCCGTTCGGGCGATCGTGCCGCGGCCAGGACTCGCGCAGCGCGTCGGCGACCCGCTGAATATCGCGTTTATGGGCGATCCCGCCGGACTGCCGCACCGCCTCAAGCAGTTCATGCAACGCAAGGTTCATCAGGCCACCCTCATCATCAACGGCGCCAGCTCCGCCGGTACGCGCGGCAAGCGGCCGCCGAGCACCATGCCGCTGAACGGATCGTGACACGGCGGGTAATAAGCCAGATCCGCCTGCATAAAGGCATGCGGAATACCGCGCAGCATCACCGTCTCCAGCGTTCGCCAGCGCATTCGTCTGAATAAGGGTTCGTTCTGCTGCTGCACATGGGCGTAAAACGCCTGACAGCCCAGCGCATGCGCGCTGCTGACCGCCAGCCGGATCAACATCGGGCCGAGCTGCCCCTGACGGCGAAAGCGGTCGTCTACCGCCAGCCGGGAACCGAACCAGATGCCGGGCCTCGGTTGATGAATACGCACCGTTCCCACCACCTCTTCATGCCAACCCGCCAGCGTACCCAGCGCCACCAGCAATTTGGCCTGCGCGTCGATCTCGTCGAGATCGTGCCGTTCGAACAATCCCTGCTCCTGACAGAACACGCGCTGGCGCAGCGCGTAAGCCTGACGGCGCTCCCAGGGCAGGGTGACCCATTTGATGGTATATTCGGGGTAACCGGACATCCTGTACCTCCTTCAGGCGCTGGCCTGTTCATAACTGGACAACGACGAACACGCGCCGCAGCGGCCGCAACCGGCCTTGATATCCGCCGAACGCAGTTGCCCGGCGCGCAACATGCGGCCGAGCGGCTCCAGAATCGATGCCATAAACGCGCTGTCGGGCGCCGGGTGATGTTCCAGCGGGGTGCCGCCGATCGGCACGAACGGCACCACGAACGGATAGACGCCCAGCGCAATCAGCTTTTCAGCGATCGCCAGAATCGCAGCGGGCGTATCCCCCATGCCCGCCAGAATATAGGTGCTGACCTGACCGCGTCCGAACACCGCCACCGCCTGTTCGAAGGCAACCAGATACTGTTCGATCGTGACCTGCGCTTTACCGGGCATGATTCGGGCGCGCACTTCGGGCGTTACCGCCTCCAGATGCATGCCGAGCGCATCGATGCCCGCCTCTTTCATACGGGTAAACCAGCGCGGATCGCCCGGCGGTTCGCACTGCCCTTGCAGCGGCAGATCGACGGCGGCCTTGATCGCCCGCGCGCTTTCCACCAGAATGCGCGCCCCGCGATCGCTGCCGGACGGCGTGCCGGTGGTCATCACCATATGTTTTACGCCATCCAGCTCCACCGCGGCTTTCGCCACTTCGGCCAGTTGCTGCGGCGTCTTGCGGGCGATGGTGCGCCCGGCCGCCAGCGACTGGCCGATAGCGCAGAACTGGCAGGCTTTACGCCGGTTTTCATAACGGATGCAGGTTTGCAGCACCGTGGTCGCCAGCACGTCGGTGCCGTGCAGGGTGGCGATATGGGAATAGGGCACGCCGTCCTGCGTCTGCAAATCGTAAAATTTCGGCTTGCGGGCAAAGGTAATATCCCGCACCGGAATGCTGTTTTTCAGTAACGTGGTTTTCCCCTGGCCGGCATGCTTAACCTGCCACGCCGAATCCCGCGCCGAACGGGTGTAGATCGGCACCATAACCGTGACCCCGTCGATGGTCACCGCCTGATGATCGGACGGGCCGGCCCCGCCGTGACGGTTGACATGCTGCGTCGACGGGTTCACCACGTTGACGCCCTGCGTCAACAGTTCAGTGATCAGTTGTTGTCTGGACAGGCTGGAGGTCGTCATCATTATCTCCTTCATGTTCACGAGCGGAATCGAGGTAGCCGGGCGTCGCGTAACGCGCCGGGCGATCGTCGAAACGCAGACTCAGCAGTTCCGGCCGGGCGTAATGCCCTACCGAATCCATCATGCGTTTGCGCTTGGCGATGAGATGCATATCCAGATCGGCGATCAATATGCCCTCGCCTTCGGTCAGCGGCGCAACCAGATGCCGCCCTTCGGGGGAGATGATGGCGGTGTTGCAACCGCCGCGCAGGCCTTGCTGCAAGTCGGGGTCGGGCGTGAGTTCCTCAATCTGCGCATCGCTGAGCCAGCCGGTGGCGTTAATCACGAAGCAGCCGGCTTCCAGCGCATGATGGCGAATGGTGACGTCCATCTGCTCGGCGAAAATCGGCCCGACCAGCGAACCGGGAAACTGGCTACAGTGAATTGCTTCGTGCTGCGTCATCAGGCTGTAACGCGCCAGCGGGTTGTAGTGCTCCCAGCAGGCCAGCGCTCCGACGCGCCCGACGACGGTGTCGACCACTTTCAGCCCGGAACCGTCGCCCTGCCCCCAGATCATGCGTTCATGGTAAGTCGGGGTGATTTTGCGCCGCTTCAGCGCCAGCTTGCCGCTGGCGTCGAAAATCAGCTGCGTGTTGTACAGCGTGCCGCCGTCCCGCTCGTTGACGCCCAGCACCACCACTATCTCGCGCTGCCGGGCGCGCTCCGCCACGGCCTGCGTGATCGGGCCGGGTACCTGCACCGACTCGTAATACAGCCGCAGGTGGGCGGCGCCCGCTTTCATCGCCGGGGTGATGAAAGAGAAATAGGGATAATAGGGTACGAAGGTTTCCGGAAAAACCACAATCTCCGCCCCTTTGGCCGCTGCCTGATCGATGGCGTCCAGAACCCGGGCCAGCGTTTTGCCGGCCTCGTGGAGATCTGGCGCGATCTGAACCGCAGCCGCACGTACCGTACGTGACTGAGTCATCTCGCGCCTCCGCTTACATCGTCCAGGTATCGATAATCAGCGCGTTGTCGCGCGTATGCAGCAGTTTAAGATCCAGCACGTCCAGCGGATTGATCGGCCGTATCCCTTCTATCAGCGAGGGTTCGCCGTGACCGTATAGCGCCTGTAGCGCGAAGCGGCAGGCGTACACCTTGCCGCCTTCCGCCATAAACTTGGTCAGCTGATTGTTGTAATTCTGGTGACCGGGAAACGCTTCCGCGCCCAGCGTCGGAAAACCGCGCTGCACGCCAAGCGTCACGCCCGGGCCATAGAGCAATATCGAGGTTTCAAAGCCTTTGCGTTGTAAACGCGTGGCCTGCAACATATTGACGAAGCCGATCGAGCCTTCAAACGCGACGGTGTGAAATGTCACCAGGGCTTTCTGTCCCGGCTCAGCCTTCACGTCTTCAAACACCTTCTCTTCGTAGTCGACCAGAAAATCACCGGTTTTATGGGCAGGTAAAGTCACTGTTGGCATGGTGTGCTCCGCATTGTCTCTGTTATGGGTGGGGAAACCGGCGGCTTCCCGTTGCGATGTATCCCGCAGATAGCGCGACGCCATAACCAGAGCAAAGCCTGTGCCAGCACAAAAATCGGCGATGCAATCATTGCTAAATCATTCGCTCAAAATCTCGGCAAAAAAATTTACTTTCAACCATTACAATTCACAAAACAGATACAAAACGCGAACAAATAACCCGATACACGCACCATTCTGATGCTTTAATGCACTATAAATGCACACATAAAAAATCAATATGCAATCAATGATGCAATCATTAATTCAATGATTGATCGCCGCTGGTTTTTCAGCCTAAAGTGGCGTCAGTCGGTTTGTCTGCCGATGGCGGTTTACGGTTTCAGCGGGCGATCCCCGCCTACTGCCGCGGGGATGACGTGGTAATAGCGAGGATAACGAGGTAGTGCCGGAGATAACGAGAGCGTAGATACCGATGGCGAGAGTACAGATCATCGCCTGCTCCCCGCCGTCATTCTCGCAGTTTTCTCCGCCGTCATTCTCGCGTAGGCGGGAATCTGCCGATGGCGATTTATGGTTTCAGCGGGCGATCCCCGCCTACTGCCGCGGGGATGACGAGGTAATGGCGGAGATAACGAGGTATTTTCCCCGCCGTCATTCTCGCGTAGGCGGGAATCTGCCGATGGCGGTTTGCGGTTTCAGCGGGCGATCCCCGCCTACTGCCGCGGGGATGACGAGGTAATGGCGAGGATAACGAGGTAGTGCCGGAGATAACGAGAGCGTAGATACCGATGGCGAGAGTACAGATCATCGCCTGCTCCCCGCCGACATTCCCGCAATTTTCTCCGCCGTCATTCTCGCGTAGGCGGGAATCTGCCGATGGCGGTTTATGGTTTCAGTGGGCGATCCCCGCCTACTGCCGCGGGGATGACGAGGTAATGGCGGAGATAATGAGAGCGTAGAGCAGATGCCGAGAGTACAGATCATCGCCTGCTCCCCGCCGACATTCCCGCAGTTTTCCCCGCCGTCATTCTCGCGTAAGCGGGAATCTGCCGATGGCGGTTTACGGTTTCAGTGGGCGATCCCCGCCTACTGCCGCGGGGATGACGTGGTAATGGCGGAGATAACGAGGTAATGGCGGGGATGACGAGATAATGGCGGAGATAATGAGAGCGTAGAGCAGATGCCGAGAGTACAGATCATCGCCTGCTCCCCGCCGACATTCCCGCAATTTTCTCCGCCGTCATTCTCGCGTAGGCGGGAATCTGCCGATGGCGGTTTATGGTTTCAGTGGGCGATCCCCGCCTACTGCCGCGGGGATGACGTGGTAATGGCGGAGATAACGAGGTAATAGCGAGGATGACCAAGTAGTGGCGGGGATGACGTGGTAATAGCGAGGATGACCAGGTAATGGCGGGGATGACGAAAGCGTGGACGCGACAAAAGCGCGTCATGGCGCATACGTCGAAACATAATCAGGAGGCGAATAACACGATGATTGACGGTATTTACCAACGTTGGGCCGCTTGTCTGCGTCAGCAAACGCAACGGCCCGCCTATCTGCTGATCGCCGATCTGATTGCCGATGGCGTCAACAGCGGCGAATTGCAGGCGCGCGACCGCCTTCCTCCCCTGCGCGATTTGGCGGTGACCTTATCGCTGAACTACACCACGGTGACGCGAGGCTATGCGGAGGCCAAAAAACGCGGTTTGATCGACTCCCGACCGGGGATGGGCAGTTTTATCCGGGGCAAAGTACCCGCCATCCCGCTGAGCAGCGGCAGCAGTTACGACATGACCATGAATTCGCCGATCGAACCGGAAGCGCCCGGCATCGCGGAGGCCATTCGTCAGGGCGCCCTCAATCTTTTCGCGCATAAGGATATATACAGCCTGCTGCGCTATCAGGACTTCGGCGGGACGATCGGCGATAAGGAAGCGGCGCTGATCTGGCTGGGTAAACGTCTGCCGCAAGCGGCGATGGATGAGGTGCTGGTCTGTCCGGGGATCCACAGCGTACTGGTCGGACTCTCCACGCTGCTGGGGCGCAAAGGCGGCGTGATTTGCGTCGGCAACCTGGTTTATCCCGGCCTGAAAGCTATCGCCAGCCAATTGGCTATCCCGCTACAGGCGCTGGAGTGCGATGGCGACGGCCCGCTGCCCCGCGCCTTCGAAAATCAATGCCAGACCAATAACGTCGGCGCGCTGTACCTCAACCCGACGATCAACAACCCCACCACCATTACGGTGCCGCTGCGACGTCGCGAATCGCTGGCCGATATCGCGCTGCGCTACAGCGTGCCGATTATTGAAGACGATGCCTACTCGGCCCTGCCTGAACACAGCATCGCTTCTTTCGCGGAGCTGGTGCCGGAACTAACCTGGCATGTCACCGGATTATCAAAATGTTTTGGCGCCGGCCTGCGCATCGCCTATGTCAAAGGGCCGGGAAAACGCGCCACCCAGCTGCTGGCCGGCGCGCTCAGGGCGTTAACCGTGATGTCCAGTCCGATCACCAATGCGCTGGCGACCCAGTGGATAGGCGACGGCACCGCCGATAGCGTGCTGGCGGCGATCCGTCACGAGGCGCGTCTGCGCCAGCAGTTAGCGGCCAGATATTTGCACAAGTTCCACTATCAGGCCGATAAAGACGGCTTTCACCTGTGGCTCCACTTGCCCAAACACGGACACTGGAACCCTTCCGATGTGGCGATCAGACTGCGCGAGCAAGGGGTCAGCGCGGTATCCAGCGCGGCGTTCAGCACCGATAATAATCCGCCCGCCGCGCTGAGGCTGTGTCTTGGCGGCGCATACAGCCGCCAACTGTGCGAGGAAAATCTGGCGACCGTGGCCGATTTGATGGAATACCCGGAGCACTTTACCAGCGGCGCGTTGTGAGAATCGTTGCCGTACGCCGATGTCCGTTCTCTTCTGGCGGGTACCATTGCAGGCAGCGTATCGTCACGCATCAAGCCGCGATCGACCAGCGCTGAGCGCAAGAGAAATTAATACGTCGCGGCGAAAAAGCGATCCGGCTGCACCATGCCATACAAAGAACGAATCAGCTACGCTCTATTTTTTTAGCCGCTTCGTCCATCGCATCGATAATCGCATGCAGCGTTTGCCGGGAAAGATCCTTTTGGGCGAGACGGGCGTTCAGCGCGGTTTTCATATTATTAATCGCGCGCTCCACCTCAGGAATGCTGCGGTTGTTCACCAGAATCGTCAGCGACGTTAACCGTTCAATAATCGCGGTCAAATCAGCCTGCTGCTGTTGCAGCAACGTCCGGCCCGGCTCCGCCAGCGTATAGGCTTTACGCGTGGCCCGCTCGTCCAGCGCATGAATATATCCCGCCTCTTCCAGCAGGGTGAGGCTGGGATAAATAATCCCCGGACTCGGCGCATATTCTCCTTTGGAGAGTTCCTCAACGGATTTGATCAATTCATAGCCATGCGCCGCGTTTTGCGACAAAAAGTGCAGGATCAGTAATCGGATATCATGGGCGTCCAGCATTTTATCGCGACGTTTTCTGCGCATGCCGCCGTGCGCCGAACGCCGTTGCTCATCGGATTGCCGTGCAGGGGAAGATTGCGGATGTTTCATTGCCAGTCTGAGCCAAAAGTTAGAAGGGGTTGACCGTCGTCCGCCGTTCGGCGAAGCGCAACACGGCGGACGACGTCCCGATAAATCAGGATGATAGCCTTATTTCTGGTGCCAGTAGGCGACCGCCCGAACGAAGTCGGCGTCGCGTTTGCGCTGCCCGATGAAATAGTCGCTCAACGCTTTTACCGATTCGCCTTCGCCGGTCAGCCAGATGAAATAGTCCTCATCGGGCAGCGAAATATCATCCAGCGCCGCGATCAGGTTCGTCAGGTTTTGCGGCTGCATATTGCCGCTGCCCAGCCAGTTGACCGTCACGCCGCTGAGATCGCCGAGATAATCGCGCCCGATGGCTTCATCGGTAAAGGCAAACAACTGAATAGCGTCAGCCTGAATATCCGGCAAACGACGCTTAAACGCCGGCAGACCGCTTTCATCGCAGACATAGAGCTGAAAAGCATAATCCGTCGGCACAACCAGCGAACCGCGCGGCCCGCCCGCCACCAGATTATCGCCCGGCTGAGCCTGCGCGGCCCAGTTGCTGGCGACGCCGCCCTGATGGATGAAAAAATCAATCGTCAGGCTCTTTTGCCGCGGGTCGAAATAGAGCGGCGTGTAATCACGCGCGGCTGGCCGCGCGCCCGCTTTCCAGGTCACGCCCTGCTCGCTCACCTCGGGCAGATGCAGCACCCCGGTATCCGGATCGGGGAAAAAGACTTTGATATGGTCGTCGAAACCCAGCGAGATAAAGTCCGCCAGCGCTTCCCCGCCAAATTCAATGCGGTAAAAGCTGTCCGCGACCTTTTGCTTGCTGACCACTTCAATGGATCGCATGCTGAGTCCGTTATGCACGCGTTGTGGAATACGGCTGTTTTTGTCATTGCTGTTACGCAAAATCGTTCTCCTTGGTTCGGCTTGCAGGCGCCATGCTGGTTTGTCCTATAAAATATATTCATGATATATCTTAAGTGCAAGCAATAAAAAAGCGATCCCGGCGTTTTCCCGCACTGTTGGATTGCCGACATTGATGCTATAACCCTTGTTCAGGTTTCCTCTGTTGTCGATAAGGTATTCCATGTCCGCCCCGATACCCTTGCAATGCCGCATTATTGATGATTACCAGAACGTCGCATTGTCGTTCGCCGATTGGTCGGCGCTGGCGCCCCAGGTGGAATGCCGCGCGCTGACGCGCCGCATTGACGATGAAGATCAACTGGCCGCCGAACTGGCCGAGGCGGACATTATCGTGATTATGCGCGAACGTACGCCGTTTACCGCCGCGCTATTCGCCCGCCTGCCGCGATTAAAACTGCTGGTCACCTCCGGCATGCGTAACGCCGCCGTCGATCTGGCGGCGGCCAAGGCCCACGGCGTGACCGTGTGCGGTACGGACAGCGGATCGGCGGCGCCGGTGGAACTCGCCTGGGCGCTGATCCTCGGGCTGGCCCGGCATCTGATAAGCGAAAATCTGGCGCTACGCCGGAACGGCCCCTGGCAAAGCACCGTCGGCATCGGTCTGAGCGGCAAGCGACTGGGATTGCTGGGATTAGGCAAAACCGGCCGGCGCATGGCGCGCATTGCGCTGGCCTTTGGCATGGAGGTCAGCGCCTGGAGCCGGAATCTGACCGCAGAGGACGCCGCAAGTGTTGGGGTTACGCTTGCCGCCTCGAAGGAAGCGCTGCTGAGCGACAGCGACATCGTGTCGATTCATCTGGTGCTTAGCGAACGCACGCGCGGCCTGCTCGGCGCGGCGGAGCTGGCGCGGATGAAACCCTCGGCGCTGCTGATTAACACCTCGCGGGCGGCGATTGTCGATCAATCCGCCCTGCTGCACGCGCTGCGCGCGGGAAACATTGCCGGCGCCGGGCTGGACGTTTTCGACAGCGAGCCGTTGCCCGCCGATCACCCGTTGCGCACGCTGCCCAATGTGCTGGCGACGCCGCACCTCGGCTATGTCGCCGACGATAATTACCGCATCTATTTCACGCAGGCGGTGGAAGATATTCAGGCGTTTCTGGCGGGAACGCCGCTGCGTGTGTTGGGGGCGTGATTAGGGTTGATCGGCAACGTAAACCGCCCTACCATTGAAAGACCATAGGCAAACTGTTTTTTACCAGGGATGGACAACATCATGAATTGTGAAGATTTATTTACCGAAAAATGCCGCGAATTAAAATATTCTCACGAAGAGATTGTTACACAAAGAAAGTTAATCGCTGACGAATATGCGAAAATGAAAAATAAAACCTTTTCCATTTTCGCTCTGCTCGCCAATAACCAAATTGAGTTAAAGCCGATAAAACGGGTGTTTTATAAGTCGAAATTTATCTGGCCGACGATTTTTGGTCTATGCGGTATTATCGTCACGTTATTTAATGCCTTCACCAGACCCTACGCCGCATTGTATTTTGGCCCGGTTGAAGTGCAAATGTATGAAGCCACCCTATTTTCCGCACTGCTTTTAATAACGTCTTACCCGGTGACCATCCGCAGTTTTAATCAGCATATGGAACGCCATCCGCAGGACGGCTTGGGGAAAAACCTGGTCAGATTTCTGCGTCTGTTTCTGCTCCCGGCGCTGATATTCATTGGTTATCTGCTGTATCGCAATCATCTGCTCGGCTGATTTTTCATGCTGGCCGACGCCGGTTCCTCAAGACGACAGGATTATTTCCGGTGCTTAGCCGTTCAAGCGCAATCGGCATCTCTTCTGCACGATTGCGCTAAAATAGACGTTCAGCACTTTTAACGACTCGTCTCGCCAGTCAGCCAGAAAACAGAGTCCTTGTCTGGTTCCTGGCTGAACGATCAAGACCCTGTGTCGCGCTTCAGAGATAGCCCCCATATTTATAACGTCAGCCTGATATGGTGATCGCCCTCTGCTAATTCAATTTGTACTTTTTCGTCGTTAATCAAGACGACTTTATCATCCAGCGTTGCCTGCGATATTCCCCGGCAGCGGTGATTTTCATTCACCACGCTGACCAGATAGCGGCATTCCCCCAGAACAATACTGGCCTCGAAACCCGGCCAATAGTCCGGAATACAGGGAGAAAGCAGCAATAGCTGACCTTCGCGCCTTATCCCCAGAATGCCCTCAATGCCCGAGCGGTACAGCCAGCCGGCCGAGCCGGTGTACCAGGTCCAGCCGCCCCGGCCGCTATGGGGCGCGACGGAATAGACATCGGCGGCGATGACGTAAGGCTCGACGCGGTAGCGGGCAATCTGCTCCGGCGTCGCGCCGTGATTGATCGGGTTAAGCAGGGAAAACAGCGCGCCGGCCTTGTTGCCCTGGCCCAATTGGGCAAACGCCAGCACCGACCAAATCGCGCCGTGGGTGTACTGTCCGCCGTTTTCCCGCAGACCGGGCGGATAACCTTTGATGTAACCGGGATCCTGCGCGGTGCGATCGAACGGCGGCGTGAACAGCAGCGCCAGACCATCATGCGGGCGAATCAAATGTTCTTCCAGAGAGGCCATCGCCGTCGCCGCGCGCGCGGGATCGCCGGCGCCGGAAAGCACCGCCCAGGATTGCGCAATCGCATCAATGGCGCACTCGTCATTGAGATGGCTGCCAAGCCAACTGCCGTCGTCGAAGGTCGCGCGCCGATACCAGGCGCCGTCCCAGGCCGACCGTTCAATGGCCTGGCGCACCGACTCGGCGTGACGGCGCCAGCGCGCGGCGCGCGCGGGGTCGCGCTCATCCGCCAGCGGCGCGAAGATAGCGATGGTGCGAATCAGCAGCCAGCCAAGCCAGACGCTCTCCCCTTTGCCGCCTTCGCCGACGCGGTTCATGCCATCGTTCCAGTCGCCCCCGCCGATAAGCGGTAAACCGTTGGCGCCGGTCAGCGACAGACACTGATCCAGGCCGCGCGCGCAGTGTTCGAACAACGAAGCCGATTCCTCTGACGGCATCGGTTGGAAGAACGCGTCATGTTCACCCGGCGCGACGGGCGGCCCCTCAAGAAAAGCAATGGGTTCATCAAGCACCGCGCGATCCTGACTGGTCTGCACATAGGTTGCGGCGGCGAATGCCAGCCAGACGCGGTCGTCGGAGATATGCGTTCTGACCCCGGCGCCGGTATGGGGCAGCCACCAGTGCTGCACGTCGCCCTCGGCAAACTGTCGTCCGGCGGCGCGCAGCAGATGACGGCGCGTCTCCTGCGGACGGGAAAAGGTTAACGCCATGCCGTCCTGGAGCTGGTCGCGGAAACCGTAGGCGCCGCTGGCCTGATAAAACCCGCAGCGAGCCTGAATACGGCATGACAATGTCTGATAAAGCAACCAGCCATTGAGCATGATGTCCATCGACCTGTCCGGCGTGGTGACCTGTACCGCGCCCGTCACCGCCGCCCAATGCGCTTCAACGCCGCTCAGCACCTGGTCAAGATCGATTTCCCGGTATTTTTCAATCAGATTGACGGCCAGCGCCGTAGAGGCTTCCTGACCGATAAACCAGACGATCTCCGCCTGTTCTCCGGGCGCGATGCTGATGTGCGTTTGCAATGCGCTACAGGGATCGCGTCCGGCCGCCGTCTCGCCGGACAGCCGGGTGTTCTCCACCAGCGCGGCCGGCGCCTGCATATCGCCGTTTCGTCCCAGAAACTCGGTTCGATCGGTGGTAAACGACGACTGCCAGCCGGATAAATCGGCGAAACCGACCCGACCGGGGAAACCGCCCGACCAGGGATTATGGACCAGCATCGCCCCGGTTTGCGGCTCCACGCTGCTCAGCAGATAAGGCGCATTGGCGCTGCGCGACGCGCCCAGCACCCATTCGGCATAAGCGGTAATGGTCAATTGGCGCGCCTGCGTCGACCTATTATGCAGACGCAGACGCGATATCTTGATTGCGTCCGTCAGCGGGACGAACTGCAATAAATCCAGTTCAATGCCGTTGGCGTGATGGCTAAAGCGGCTATAGCCGAAGCCGTGGCGGGCTATGTAGCGCCCGCCGTCGTTGATCGGCCATGCGGTCGGCGTCCACAGCATGCCGCTGGCGTCGTCATGCACGTACAGCGCCTCGCCGCCGGGATCGATCACCGCGTCGTTTCCCCAGGGCGTGAGCTGATTTTCACGACTGTTTTCCGCCCAGGTATAGCCGCTGCCCTGCGCCGATACCTGAAACCCGAACGTCGGATTGGCGATAACATTGATCCACGGCGCGGGCGTGGCGCGTTCGGCATCAAGCACCGTGACATATTCGCGCCCCTGACGGGCGAATCCGCCGATACCGTTAAAAAACTCCAGTCCCTCGGGCAACGGCGTCCGGGCGGGAGCGCCCGCTTGCAACGCGCGAGACGGACGCGATAGCGGCGGCGAATAAGGGATTAATTCCAACTGACGCGCCAGCAGTCCGCGCCGGGCGGTGAGCGAAACCCGGGCGACCGATAACAGCAGCGCCCGCGCTGGCGCCGACATGAGATCGGCGCGCAACGCATAGACTTCGCCGCGCGTTGAGACGCCGCCCAGACGCGGCCTTGACTGACTGCTGCGGATCGCCGTTTCAATGGCGATCTGTAAATCCTGAATATAGGAAGATGCGCGTTCGTTAACGATCACCAGATCCACATTCAGCAGCTTCATACGCCAGTATTCATGCGCCCTCAGTAGCTGATGAACCTGCGCCATATCGCCGATATCATCGATGCGCAGCAGCACAATGGGCAGATCGCCCGAGATGGACATCGGCCACAGGCCGGATTGCACGCCCGCCCCTTCTACGATCAGTTCCGGCAAAGCGCGGAAACGCGGATCGGCATAGATCACCGCCGCCGCCAGACGCTGAAAGTCGGCGGCTTCTTCCGCCTTCACGCCCAGATGGCGCAACTGCACCTGCGCCTGCGTCCAGGCAAAGGTTTTATCACGTTCATAGGCGCTGCGATCGTAGTGTTTATCTATCACGTCGATCAGCTCGTCACGCGACGCCGCCACCACGGTCCAAAAAGCCAGACGAAGGGTCTTGCCGGCAGGAACGCGCACCTGCTGACGCAGCGAGAAAATCGGATCAAGCACGGTTCCGGTGGTGCCGGACAACGGCTGACGGCCTGAAATCGCATCCGCGTTCATCACCGACTTGCCGCGACCGATAAAGCGCGCCCGGTCCGACTCATACTGCATTTTTCCGCCGACAGTGCCTTCCAGCACCACGAAATGCGCGGCCCACACCGGCTGCTCGCCCGGCGTTCTGGGGCGCCGGGTGGCGATCAGCGCGGAGAATTCATCCAGATATTCCGTTTGCACAAACAGCCGGGAGAACGCGGTGTGGGCGCTATCGGCGGCGGGCGTCGCCAGCACGATTTCCGCATAGGAGGTCAGCTCGATATCGCGCTGTCGCCGTCCGCTGTTGGTCAGGGTTACCCGTCGAACCTCGCCGTCGCTTTCGCCGGAGACCAGCACATCCATCTTGGTGGTCAGTGATTTTTCATGGCGGATAAAGGAAGCGCGGTCTTCGCCGAACACCACATCATAGCGGTGCATCGGCACGCCGATTTTGCTGCCGATGATACCGGACGGCACCGGTAAATTTCCCGGCGATTCGCTTAACTGACGCTGCTCGCCGGCAGACCAGATCCTGCCGCTGCGAACGTCCCGCAACAGCACGAAGCTCCCCCAGTTGTCGCGCGTCGCATCTTCCTGCCAGCGGGTAATCGCCAGCTCGCGCCAGCGGCTATAGCCGGAACCGGTGGTGGTCAGCATCACGGCGTAACGGCCGTTGGAAAGTAAATGAGTGATGGGCGCGCCGGACGGCGTGGCGGAAAAGCAGCGCAGAGTGGCGGCCTCATTGCGGTTTTCTCCTGCGCCGACTTTCACATCCTCAGGCTGCGGTTCGGCAATGGCGACATGCGCGGGCAGATTTTCCTGCAACAACAACTCGCAAGATTGAATCACCGGCTCGCGGTGAAAACGGCTGCGCATCTTGCCGTCGTGCAGGGTGTTGGCCAGGGCGACCAGCGTCATTCCCTGATGGTGCGCCATAAAGCTATAAACAATGACCTGCTTTTGATTCTCCGGCAGACGCGAAGGGGTGAAATCCAGCGCTTCATAAAAACCATAGCGGCCGCAAGCGCCCATCGCCGCCAGACGCTCATAGTTTCGACAGGCGGCCAGCGGATCCACCATCGCCGCCAGACCGGTGGCATAGGGCGCGATCACCAGATTATCGGCAAGACCGCGCTTTAGCCCAAGACCGGGTACGCCAAAATTGGAATACTGATAGGTAAAGTCTATATCACGGGCGTTATACGCCGACTCGGAAATGCCCCAGGGAACCGATAACGAGCGACCATATGCCTGCTGCTGAGCGACAATCAGACGCGTCGTCTGTTCCAGCAGACTACCCACCGGCGCGTGCATCACCAATGACGGCATCAGGTATTCGAACATCGAACCCGACCAGGACATCAACACCGAACCGCGCCCGGTCATCACCGACGCACGCCCCAGCCGGAACCAGTGACGCGTGCCGGCATCGCCTTTGGCGATGGCGAACAGGCTGGCTAAGCGCGCTTCAGAGGCCAGCAAATCATAACAACTGGCATCCAGTTGATTTTCCAGGGTTAAATAACCGATCGACAACAGCTTGCGCTCAGGATCGATCAGAAACGCGAAGTCCATTTCCATCGCCAGCGCGCGCGAACGAAACGCCAGATCCTGCAAACGCACCACCAGCGCATAGCGCGCGGCGGCGGAATCGTCGTGCTCGCGCTGATGCGCCGTCAGCATATCGCGGGCGGCGTTCAGCCAGAAAAGCGGTTCGACTGCGGCCTGATCGTCCGCAGGCGGCAACAGCGCCTGCGTCTGTCGCAACAGGTGGTCAAGTTGCAGCACCGATTCCGATAACAGGCGTTCCGGCGGCAGTTTACTTCCCAGCAAGGCGTCTATTTTGCCTAACCGCTGGCGTAGCGAAAGATCGCCCTGCGTTTCACGATGCAGTGCCATAGACTCGCGGATCAACTGGAGATGATCGGCCAGCGGCGTGCGAATATCCCTGACCCAGCTCTCCTCCTGCCATAGCTCGCAGCTATTCGCCAAAACAATCAGATTACCCGCCAGGTTGCCGCTATCCACAGAAGAGACATAGGCCGGCAACAGCGTCTGAAGATCCCGCGTGTCATACCAGTTAAAAAAATGGCCGCGGAAACGCGGCAAGCGATCCAGGGTGTTTAACGTCGCTTCCAGCCGTTCGACCACATTCGCCATCGCGATCCAGCCGAAATCGCGCGCCGCCACGGTGGAAAGCAGATACAGACCGATATTGGTCGGCGAGGTGCGATGCGCGATAACCGGTTTCGGCTGTTCCTGAAAATTATCCGGCGGCAGGTAATGTTCGAGGGGGGTGACAAAGGTTTCAAAAAAACGCCAGGTTCGCCGTGCGGTTAATCGCAAGGCGCGTTTATCAACCTCGCCGATTTTTTCCTGACGCGTCATGGATGGTTGCCGGCTGACCCACAGCGCCAGCGCCGGCGCCGCCAGCCATAACAACGCCAACGGCAGCCAAAGCGGCCAGTTCGCCGGCGACAGCGTCAGCGCACATCCCGCTACCGCCAGACTCAGCAACAAGCCGCCAGCCATTCGCCGGTAAAAACCCGTCAGCGTCAGCCGCGGATCGCGCCCCGACTGCGCCGCGGTGGTCCACTCCAGCAAATGCCGTCGGGTAATCGTCAAGCGGACCAACGTGCGAATCAACGCATCAAGCGCCCGCCAGCTATGATCGGCCAGAAACGCCAGAGAAAGAAAAATCTGCATTGCCGCCATCTTGAGATCGCTGAACAGGCGCCGCAGAGGACGACTTTGCTTAAACGGCTGCTGACGCGTTACGCCGCGCAGGCCGCGAGAAATGAAATCCCATAGCGCAGGCAGACAGGCGGGGAACGCCAGCACCAGCAGTACCAGCGCAAACCCTTTCCAGGCCAGCGTCAGCGGCAATACGCCGCAGAAAAACAACATCAATAGCAGGCTGGGCGCCAACAGCGAACGGCGTAAATTGTCGGTCATTTTCCAGCGGCCCAGCGCCGACAGATGCGCCACGTTGCCTGACGCCGTGCGCTTCAGTCCCAGGATCCACGGCAACAACTGCCAGTCGCCGCGCGTCCAGCGGTGTTGCCGCTTTACGATGACGTCATAGCGGGAGGGAAACGCCTCGACCAGTTCGACATCCGACGCCAGCCCCGAACGGGCATAGGTGCCTTCAAACAGATCGTGACTCAGCAGGCTGTTTTCCGGAATGCGGCCCTGTAGCGCGCGTTCGAAGGCATCGACATCGTAGATCCCTTTACCGGTGTAGGAACCGGCGCCGAACAGATCCTGATACACATCGGAGACCGATGCCTCATAGGGATTGATGCCGCCCGGCGAGGAGAAGATACGCTGATACAGCGAGCCTTCATGCCCGGCGGGCAGTGAGGGGGTAATGCGCGGTTGCAGAATGGCATAACCGGCGACGATATGTCGGCCGTCGTCATCCCAGCGCGGTCGATTGAGCGGGTGCGCCATTTTGCCGATCAATTTTAAGGCCGTATCTCTGGGTAAACGGGTATCGGCGTCCAGCGTAATCACATAGCGGACATCCGGAGGAACATGAACGGCCAGCCCGCCGACCGGGATAAAACTGGTATCGTCGGCGCCGCGCAACAGACGGTTAAGCTCATGCAGCTTGCCCCGTTTGCGTTCCCAGCCCATCCACAGATTTTCACTGCGATTGAACAACCGTTTACGGTGCAACAGTAAAAAACGATCGCCGGCGCCGTAGCGGGCATTGAGCCGCTGTATCGCGCCGGACGCCTGCGTCAGCATCTGTTGGTCGCCGTCCAGCTGTTCGCTGTCGGCATCGACGCCATCGGTCAATAAGGCAAAGGTGATATCCCCCTGGCCGCTGGATAAGTAATGCACCTCCAACTGTTCGACCTGTTGCAGAATATCCTGCTCGCTGGAAAGCAGCGTGGGTATCACCACCAGCGTTCGGCAATGCGTCGGGATGCCTTGCAGCAGTTCCAGCGCGGGCAGCGGAGACGCGCCGAATAGCCAGGCCGTCAGCCGGTTGACCCAGACGGTGGCGATTTCAGAAAATGGAATCAGACAGACGAAACCGATCCCTATCAGCCAGACGAGCGAAACGGCGGGAGACGACAAGACGACTAACGCGCCGGCGAGCAATAACGCGGTAAAAAAGCCGATGGCCGCCGCATAGCCGGCCATCCCCACGCGCAGTGAAAAACGGTTAACGTGCAGCAGCAGTTCGGGGCGAAAATCAATGACCTTTTCAAGCTGCGGACGCCCTTCCGCTATCAGGTAATAACCGGGTTCACGCCGCCGCCCTTCAGGATCGTCCGGCGATAACGAGGCGGGTACGCTCTGCGCCAGCAACAGCGCTTTTTCGGCAATATCCAGCTCGCTGCAAGGCGCCCGTCGGGCCAGTTGCTCAATGGCGCTGCGATATAAATTGCGCGAGGTGAAATCCATCTCGGCAAACGCGCTGCCGGCCCGCAAACGCGCATCCACCAGACTGACGCTTTCAAAAAACGTCGCCCAGTCGATATCGGAAATTAACCGCATGCTGGTAATGATATTGCGCACGGTGACATTCGACACGCCCAGACGCTGCTGCGCGTTTTGCACCACGTCGTCCATCGTACGCCCCTGTTGGCTCAGGCGCTGTTCCAGCCACCCCAGCGCCGGCGTGGTGCGCGGATCCTGATCGCGTAATCGCTTCACCAGTTGCGCCGCAAACGTCTCGGATAGCGGCGCATCATTATGACGCGCGATCTCCTTCGCCAATGCGGACTGTCCATCGCCCGCCAGCAGCAGACGGTTGGCGACCCGTTCGGCCTCGGCGCGAGCCTGACGCCCGACCGTCATCTGATCGGCCAGGCGACGCAAATTTTCTATCAGCACGATGCGCAGGGTAATGGCGACGGCCCAGAGTTCCCCGATGGTCAATGGCTGTACCCCCTGATACGCCATGATGAAACGGCGCAATGCTTCAGGATCGACATGGCTGTCGGTGTGGGCAATGAACGCCCAGACCAGACCGAAGACCCGCGGATAACCGGCAAATGGCCCCTGCGATAACTTCGGCAGTTGTTGGTAATAGCGCGGCGGAAGATCTTCTCGGATTTCACGGATCTGAGCCGACACCAGATGATAGTTATCCAGTAACCATTCCGCCGCCGGCACCACGCTGCCGCCCTTTTCCAGTTCAGCGGCGCTGGCGCGATACGCGGTCAGTAACACCTTGGCGTTATCGTCCAAACGATGGTGCAAAGACAGCACGGCGGGCGGCGAGAGCGTCACCGGCTGAGCCTCCGCCAGCGTGCGGCCGTGTTGTTCCAGGCGCTCCATGCCGAACAGCTCGCCTCTTACCGGTAAAATGTCATGCCAGGGCGATGGGGATCGACGCAAAAAATTCAGCACGCGGGGAAATATTGTCATAATCGCCTTTTCGCCTGAACGCAAAATCCGCGCAGGCGGTATTGAAGGTAACGTCCAGAAAGCTGGCAGACCTTATTGGCGCAGGAATGTCGGCGCTTATATCTTGGAAAAACACCCTTGTTGCGCCGGTCCGGCGCGGGTATCGGGAAAGGGAGAAGGCGGGAGGCCCAATCGGTTTTAAACCGATGGAGTTAAGTATAGTCGAGAAAAGGTAAACGCCCGCATATTAAATATACAGCGACGGTTCGCCTGCCGGACGAGTCTTGAAACGCCGATGCAGCCAAAGATACTGTTCGGGGGCTTTCATGATTTCCCGTTCGATAACCCGATTGATGTAGCCGGCGGCGGCCAGCGCGTCGTCATAAGGATAATTTTCCAGTTCCGGCGAGATAATCAGTTGATATCCTTGCGCGCCTGGCTTACGGATCACCACGGCGGTCACCAGGGCAGGTCTGGCCAGCCTGGCGATAATGAAGGTACCGTTGCTGGTCGCCGCCTGCTCCACGCCAAAAAAAGGCGCGAACAGGCTGCCTTTGGGACCATAGTCCTGATCCGGCGCAAACCAGACCACGCCGCCGCGTTTTAATTTATGCACCATGCCGACCAGTTTTTTCCGGCTGACCAGTTCGTTTCCCGAGCGAGAACGCCCCTTCTTTTGCACCCGCTCCATAATTTTGCTGTTATGAGGTCTGTACATCACGGTCATCGGTTTGCAGTGGCCCAACATGCGGAAATGGAGTTCGAGCGTCATAAAGTGTACGCCGATGACGATCACTCCGCGCTGCTGGTCTTCCGCTTTCTGCAAATTCTCCAGCCCGACGACGTCAATCCACTTTTTAATCCGCCGGTCGGGCCAGAACCACGCCATGCCCGTTTCCATCAGCCCAATACCGAGCGAGGTGAAATTATCGGTTAATTTTGCATCAATTTGCTGTGCGTCGTCGTCAGGAAAACAGAGTTCCAGATTACGTCTGGCGATTGCGACGCGTCGTTTTAAAAAACGCATCGACCGACGCCCCAACCAGCCGCCCAATTTAACCAGTATGGGATAAGGCAACTGAACCAGTAAAAACAATACCCCCAACCCAAACCACGATAACCAGTACCTGGGATGGGCATAGTGTAAAAATTTTTCCGGGGGAGTAAGCATATACAGTGTATCTCTAATTATTAGCAAGCGGTCTTTAACGGGGGATTATTCATAACACGCTTTTATTAAGGTGAGATTGCCATAACTTGCGCTGTCCCTGTCTAACGCAAGCTAAACTCTTTATCCGATCTGACGCAAGCTAACCTCTTTATCTGAGTAGGGTGCCGTCATTGAGTCTACGTTGGACTCCAGTATGCTGAGTTAATTCAAATTTAACTTTCGCAGCGTGATTATTTTCGGGTTAACACCCCGTCCGGGAAATGTTTAATTCACAATAGAAACCTCACCGGAACGATGAGGTTGTGGAGGATAGGAGAGATGATTCAGTCGGTAATCAGTCGCGGTATCAGAAACCGGCGCAGGTATAAAACAGCAATAGCCCTGTGGCGCGTCGGCTCATGCTAAACCCCGTCTAATGAGACATTAACGACTTTCTGCGTTCTCAGCGACTCGATCGCCGCCTCGGCAAGCATTAATGCTTTCAAACCGTCGCTGGCGGTGGAGGGAACCGGTGTTTTCGTCTTGACTGCGGTAATAAAGGCATCCCACTCTTCCCTGAAGGCATCGTGATAACGTTCCAGGAAAAAGTACAAGGGTTTCTGCGCCTGTACGCCGCCCTCTTCGGTAAGCTTAACCAGCGTCGTTGTGGGAACGTTCTCGACGCGCAAGGATCCCTTCTGACCATGGGCTTCGATTCGCTGGTCATATCCGTAACCTGACCGCCGGCTATTGTTGATCACCGCAATCTTTCCTGAGGCCGTTTGCAGGGTGACTACCGCCGTATCAATATCGCCGGCCGCTTTTACCGCAGGACTGATAAGCGCAGATGCGATTGCCGAGACGGAGACCGGCTCTTCGCCAAGCTGGAATCGCGCCATATCGAAATCATGAATGGTCATATCCCTGAACATACCGCCGGACGCCACAAGGTAATCATCAGGGACCGGGGACGGATCGCGGGAGCTGATTTGCAGATGTTCCAACTCACCGATTTCTCCCGCGCGCAAGGCGCGATGCAAATGTGCATGATTCGGATCGAAACGACGGTTGAAACCGATCATGAAAGGCACGCCGAGGCGGTTGATTTCAGCCACACAGGCCTTCACACGATCAATATTCAAATCAATGGGCTTTTCACAGAAGATGGCTTTACCGGCTTTAGCCGCCAGCAAAGAGAACTCGGCATGGGTTTCCGTCGATGTCGCAACTAATACAATATCCACTTCGGGATGATTTATCGCTTCCTGGACGGAAAGCACCCTGGCCTGATATTGATCCGCCAAAGACCGGGCGGCATCCGCGCTAATATCTGAAACGGAGTACAGTATTGAATCAGGGTGTGCATGGATATTATTAGCATGGATCTTGGCGATACGTCCTGCCCCCAATAATGCAATTTTCAACATAATGATCCTCACGATAAAAAATTAATCACATAGAAGGGTGTGATTATTTTGCCCCCGCGATTTCATCGCTCCATATCCGCCAGACAATCAACAAATTGAGATAATCGCGGCTCATTGTTTTCGTTGGAACTTTCACCTTTAACGATAGGCATGCCGACTGCCCGAATGAATCATTCGACGCAACATCCAACGGCCCAAAACCCCGGAGCCGGACTGAAGCGCTGCCCCTATTGAAGTACTAATGAGTATATACGCATTAAAATTTCATAAAATTACTTTATGGAAAAATAATTTTATTTTGAGGGAGAGATCAAACTATTGCCAACCAGAGAGGCGTTTTTCACATGGCGCCTCGGCAAGCATTCCATCGATGCAGGCAAAGGCCCGTTTTACGCCGGTTTAGGGGATATCGACAACCGTGAGATAGCGATACCAGCCTATATACTCAGGCGGTGTCGCCCTGTCGGCGGATATCGCGGTCATTGATAGCGAACCGCGCCTGTTATTGCGGTTAATCAGCCACCATCATATTTCGAATGAAATCGCGATAAAGGAAATTATTTTTTCATTATAAAAAATAAGAAAATATTAATTCATAAGCGTCGTTTTTATGCCGACGCCGCCATACGGCGGATAAATCATGCATTGGAGAGAAGAATCGATATCGCGGATGATTGCGCGGGACAAGGATTTCCCGCGCGCAAAGCTATGCCGTTGCGGCCATGTTCAGAGGGGGGCGGGACGATAAGTCCGCCAGTATCCGATCAGCCTGAGAAAATTCTGTTTCACGGCTTCCACCACCTGGCGATCGTCCAGTTCCCCCCTGAACCACTTAGCGGCCGGTTCGCCGAATATCGTTCTCCCCACGGCGAATCCTTTCACCCAGGGCGCATCCGCCGCCGCCGCAAAACCCGCTTTCAAGGAGGCTTCCGGCGCATCCAGCCCCAAAATCACCACCCCGCGACAGTGGCTGTCATGACGCTCGATGATCTGACTGATATCCCGCCAGCCAGTCGAAGACAGCGGCGGCAGCTTCCACCAGTCCGGCTGAATGCCCAGAGAATAAAAGCGCGACAGGATCTCGCCATAGCGCTTTTCATCCCGATCCGGGTTGTCATGCGGCAGGATCACTTCCAGCAACAGTTCGTGACCGGACTGGCAACAGGCATGATAGACCTCGGTGATTAACGCTTCCTGTTCCAGCCGCGTCGCCTCGCTATCCTTAGGGTGATAAAACACCAGGCATTTCACCACATGTTCCAGCGGCCACCCCACCAGTTGGGAACCGATGTCGCCATGCTCCAGACGCAGCGGCCGCGAGCCGGGCAACTCTATCGGGCGGCCAATCCACCATCCCTGGCCGGTGATGTCGTTAAGCGCCGCCTGACCGTATGTCGTGTCCGCCAGGATGCCGGCATTATTTTTCAATCCCGCCTCGGCGGCGGCGGCCCGCGCCCCTTGCAGCAACAGCAATTTCAACGGGGGGATATCGCTCTCGTCCCGCCCGGCGGCGTGGGCCATATCCGCCAATTGCTTGCGGTGATCAAAGGCAAACACGCAGAGTTCAGGCCACTGCTGCTTGCGGGTGGTAACCCGATGCAGATGATTCAACCGGACATCCTTATCCGGCCGCGGCACCGATTGCTCCCGCGACAGATAGTCGTCCAGTTCAAGGCGGGTCGGCATCGCCGGCGCGCAACCGTGTCGCGACACCACCAGCGCGCCGCAGGCATTGGCGTAACGGCAGGCTTGTTCCCACCCTTCATCGTTGAGATAACCGCGCAACAGTCCGGACATAAAGGCGTCTCCCGCCCCCAGCACATTCAGAACGTCCACTCTGACGCCGCTGTAGAGCGCCACCTGGTCCCAACCGGTCGGGATCTCCGCTTCGAATACCGAGCATCCCTGCGCTCCCCGCTTGCAAACCAGGGTCGCCTGACTCACCCGACGGACATTACGCAGCGCCGTCAGCGTATCGGTGCTGCCGCCGGCAATATGGAATTCTTCTTCAGTCCCGACAATCAGGTCGAAATGGTGCAGTACGTCCTGTAATTCACGGGTAACACGCTCGGAAGGGATAAAACGGGTTTCGCCGTCGCCCAGGGTGGTTAGCCCCCAAAGTACCGGTCGGTAATCGATATCCAGCGCCCGGCGCAGGCCGTGGCGCTGCGCGAATTCCAGCGCTTTGAGCACCGCGGCTCGGGTATTGGGATGGGAAAGATGGGTGCCGGTAATCGCCACCGCCCGACTGGAAGCGATGTAGTCCTCGTCGATATCCTCGGGGCTCAACGCCATATCCGCGCAGTTATCACGATAGAAAATTAACGGAAACGTCTCCTGATCTTTTACGCCTAAAATCACCAGCGCGGTCAATCGCTCTTTATCAGTAATGAGGTAACGGGTATCCACGCCGGCGCGCTGCAACTCCTCGCGCAGGAAACGACCCATATGCTCGTCGCCCACCCGCGCCAGCATGCCGGACTTCAGCCCCTGAACCGCCGTGCCATAAGCGACATTTCCCGACGATCCGCCCAAATATTTGGCAAAGGTGGTCATATCTTCCAATCGGGAACCGATTTGTTGTCCGTACAAATCGAGCGCGATGCGCCCGATGCAAATGACATCAAGCGTCTTTTGCTGCTGCGCTGTACCCATAATATGCAATCCCCCATGAATAAAAGCCTGCGAATATTATGAGGAATAAAAATTTCATTTTCAATCACATTAAAATAAACCGCTTCGAAAAACGTGTGCCGCTGATAACATTTATATGACCATTTAATTATAATTAAATGATTTTTATAGTTATTAACAATAATAAAAATAACGAATCTTAATATAATCAAATAGACTAAATAAAGCCAAGATAATGTTTAACATGATAATTTTATAAAGAAACGGGCTTTCCGCCTGTGCTGAAGCGCGACAAGGAATGTTAGTTTCATTTTTTGATCAATCTCCCATAAATGGAATTTTTATTCCAAAATAGACTTTTATAGAACATAACACGCCTATAATGTCGGCAGTAACGTGCTGTGTATTTCCCCGAACGCGGCGCCGTGTCGCGGGCGCGTCAAAGATTCTGAACATCCGGCACGAATGCATCCCCGAGCGGACAAAAAATAACGGAATGATGTTCAATTACGCAGCAGGACCGCAGGCAGCCAGGACATTAGCCGTTAAGCGCGACGATGCCTGACAAACGAAAGAGAGCTTGACTCAATGATGGAGTGAATAGATATGTCTACAGTACAAACGTTACAGTATTTGGTTGACGGCCGTTGGCTCGACTCCAAAACCACCCGCTTTATGGATGTGCATAACCCCAGCACCGGCGAAGTTATCGCCAAGGCTCCCTGCTGCACCGAGGATGAAGTGAAAAACGCCATCGCCGCCGCCCGTAAAGCGTTCCCGGCCTGGTCGAACACGCCGGCGATCAAACGTGCGCAGATCATGTTCCAGGTGCGCGAACTGCTGATCAAACATGAGGAGCGGCTGACGGAACTGGTCGCCAGGGAAAACGGCAAAGCCTGGGGCGATGCCCAGGGCGACGTTCTGAAGGCTAAGGAGGGAACCGAACTGGCCTGTTCCATTCCGACATTATTAGCCGGCGAAAGCCTGATGGACGCGTCGGCTGGCATTGATACCACCCTTTATCGTGAACCCATCGGGGTATTTGCCGGTATCGTGCCGTTCAATTTTCCCGCCATGATCCCGATGGGCTGGATGGCGCCGCTGTGTATCGCATCCGGCAATACCATCGTGATTAAGGCCGCCAGCATGACGCCGATAACCTGTATGGAAATCGCCAAACTTTACCAGGAAGCCGGCGTACCCGACGGCGTCATTAATATCGTGACCTGCTCGCGACACGAGGCCGACCTGTTCCTGACCCATCCCGACGTCAACGGCGTCTCTTTCGTCGGTTCGACCCCGGTGGGTTTGCATGTCTATTCCAAAGCGGCGGCGCACGGTAAACGCGTCCAGGCGCTGTGCGAAGCTAAAAACCATGCATTGGTGCTGGCCGACGCCCCCATCGCCCGTACTGCGGCGGGCATTATCAATGCCGCCTTCGGCTGTGCGGGAGAACGCTGTATGGCGTTGCCGGTGGTCGTGGTCCAGGAAGAGATCGCCGATCGGCTGATTGCGGCCGTATTGGAAAAAGCGCAAGCGCTGAAGGTTGGGCCGGGTTACCGCAAAGAGACGGATATGGGACCGGTTATCTCCGCCGAACATAAAACGTCGGTGGAAAACTGGATAACCAAAGGCATCGAACAAGGCGCCGAACTCGTGCTGGATGGCCGCAACTATAAAGTGGAGGGTTTTGAGAACGGTTATTACGTCGGCCCGACGCTGTTTGACCGCGTAACCGAGGACATGAGCATCGGTACCGAGGAAATTTTCGGACCGGTTCTCTGCTTCAAACGGGTAAAAGACTTTGAGGAAGGATTACGCATCATGAACCAGAACCCGCTCGCCAATGGTTCGGTGATCTTCACGCAGAACGGTCACTATGCGCGGGAATTTCAGAAACGGACCCACGGCGGCATGGTCGGCATCAATGTGGGCATTCCGGTACCGGTCGGCGTATTCCCCTTCTCTGGTCATAAAAACTCATTTTTCGGCGATCTGCATTGTCTGGGTAAAGACGGCATGCGCTTTTATACCGAAACCAAATGCGTCACCAGCCGCTGGTTTGACGAGGAAGAGCGTAAACGTGAAAAAGTGGATTCCTGGGACGGTACGATTTAATCGGCATTATTGACTTGAGTTTGACGACACCTGTGTGGTTTAAACCCCGGCCCTTCCCCGGCTGTCTCTTAGTCACAAATGCGGGAGCGCTAACGGGGTTGGCTGTTATGCGGCGTAAAAAATTATGCTGAGGAGATAGCAGGCTTAGGATGAGCCGCATGGACGCGGCGAAAGCTTGCGCCACGTCGGACAAAAACGCCGGGAGCGTTTTTGAACAGCGCTTGCGCTGGCCCGCCAGGGCGAGTCTCAGGGATGAGACGAGTATTCCGTGTCGCAAGCGGTCCGTTAAGCCTGATACCGACGAAGGCACCGCGCAGCGGCATTATTTAGCCGCAAGCCCGGGTTCATAGGGGGCTGGCGCTAGCCCCCTATGTCGGGCGCGTGCTACGACGTAGCATGGAAATGGCGGCATTGTGGCGCACGAAACTGCCTCTGAGTCCGCATAAATATGTGACCAAGAGACAGCCCCGATAAGGGGTAGCCGGAATGGGTGATTAACTGTGCGGCTCATCTCATTAAATTAAAATTTCATAACAATAAAATTGAAATATTTATTCCACAAGAATAGGGTAAGAAGGATTTCGCCGATGTTCGCCACGCCCTTCTCTCCCTTTAGCCGGGGCGTAACCAGTTGATAGGGGCGGCGATGTTGATTTGCACAGGAGGATTATGTGACCACTTTACTATCAAAGTATCATGCCGGAGACGTCAGCGGGCGTATCCAGCACATTACTCCGGCCAATGCCGGCTGGCGTTATGTCGGTTTTGACGCCTACCTGCTTAAAAAAGGGCAGTCGTTGGATCTCGACAGCGGCGACCAGGAGCTTTGCCTGGTATTGGTGGCAGGCATCGCCACCATCGCCACCCGCCACGCCGAATTCAGCGATATCGGCAAACGTATGAGCCCTTTTGAGCGCATACCGCCTTATTCGGTTTACGTCCCCCATCACGACCAGGCGCATATCACCGCGCAAACCGATTTGGAACTCGCGGTTTGCCGGGCGCCCGGCAACGGCTATTTACCGGCGCGGCTTATCGCACCGGCTGACGTCGGAGTAGAACAACGGGGCAAGGGCCGAAATAAGCGGCTGGTTCATAATATCCTGCCGGAAAACGACCCGGCGGACAGCCTGCTGGTGGTCGAGGTATTTACCGCGGAGGGAGATACCAGCTCTTATCCCAGCCATAAACATGATACGGAAAACTCGGCCGATGAAACCTATCTGGAAGAGACTTATTATCATCGTCTCGATCCAGCCCAAGGGTTTTGCCTGCAACGGGTTTACACCGATGACCGCTCGCTGGATGAATGTTTGCCGGTGTACGATCGCGATGTGGTAAAAGTTCCGCGCGGCTATCATCCGGTAGCGACTATCGCAGGTTACGACAGTTATTATCTTAATGTTATGGCCGGCCCGGTACGTAAATGGCAGTTCACCTGGGAAAAGGATCATGCCTGGATCAACTCGGCGGAATATCCCCGGCGTCCTTAGCGCCCTCAAGCGCCCTTCCCCCGTTATTCCCGCTGTCGTCGGCGGGAATCTCCTGCTGAAACCGCAAACAGCCATCGGCTGATTCCCGCCTGCGCGGGAATGACACAGGCGAGTGGCTTATTCATCCGGCATCAATAATTAGTCGGCTTGTCGACTATCGTTGGACGGATGGGTGGCGCTTTGCATCGCCAGGGACAGCATCAGCGTCTGGGACAGACACATGGAAGAAATCTGGGAACGAAACCCGTCGACCTGCGCTTCACGCACCACAAAGCAGACTTCGCTGAACGCGGCCAGCGGGCTGACCAGGCTATCGGTAATAGCAATTTGCTTGGCGCCGCTTTTAGCCCCCATGGAGACCAGTTCCACGACTTCCTGAGCGTATGGCGAATAGCTGATGGCAATCACCACATCGTCAGGCTGCACCATGCTCAGCTGTTCGGAAAACATGCCGCCCAGCCCGTCGATAAGAAAAGCGCGACGCTCCAGATGCCGCAAGGCATAGGTCAAATAGGAAGCGAGGCTGAAAGAGCGGCGTAGCCCAATGACATAAATATTGTTGGCATTCGCCAGGAGTTGCACCGCCCGGGACAAATCCTCTTCTTTGATCTGGCCCGGTAGTTGCTGTAACGCCAGGCTATTGACCATGCTGAACATGCTCAGTATTTCCATCGGCGTTTCCGGCACATCGGCCTCTTTACCGGCAACCTGGCGAAATAATCGGGCGCGTTCGGTATAGCTGACCGTATCTTCCATGATGTGTTGACGAAATACCTGTTTCATTTCATTGAAACCGTCAAACCCGAACGCGTTGGCGAAACGGATCAGCGTCGAGGGCGGAACATTGGCCTTTTCAGCGATGGATGCAATCGTATCGAAAGGGATACTGGTGCTATTATCCAGCATATAACGCGCCACCTGCTTCAATCGCTTACTGAGCGTGTCGTAGCGGTTACGTATATCATCCTGCAATGACGAGAGTTGGGAAGGAGAAGTTGTCATGAAAACAGCACACCGTGGATTTCAGCAAAAGCGCTGACATTGATTATTACGACTGAAAAATTCAAATCAACCTATTATTGAAAATATTTCGTCATTTTATGAAATATGCCGGTCATGCGTTCCCGGCCAGGATCGTTTGCTCCCCCCTTCAAGAAGCATCATCCCTCATTTTCTCTCGGCGCCGGAGAAGGCGGTTCCCCCCATCAATCAAGTCTTGCCCGGCCAGGCGCGCCAGAATGGCAATGAGCAAAATCCCCCATGTATCGCGCAGGCAGGGATATAAAATTTCACAAAATAGATAAATAGAAAATTTAATCCCTTTTAAGCATTAAAAAACAAAGCGCATTCCATTCCCATCGTTAACCCCATCCTCATGATAAACAATAAATATCCCCTATAATGGTTAAAGAAACACCGTCAAATCCGCAGGACGCAACCCTTCCTGTGGCCGAAAAATGAAATTTTCATTATTTGACCTTTCTCTCATAAATGAAATTAATATTTTATTTTTTATTTTTTTGAACAAGGGAATCCTTATAATGACGCTATGACTTCATCACCCGATTAATCATAACCCTACGTCTTTCTCAGATCGCTTTATGGGGCGGTTATCCTGACCGCCGGGTTTCCCCGCAGGCCAGAGGAAATGGAAGGAAAATATGAACAAAATCAGATTAACCACGGCACAAGCATTGGTCCGGTTTTTAGATAACCAATATGTCGAGGTTGACGGCGTCGAAACGAAATTCATCAAAGGAATTTTTGCCATCTTCGGCCATGGCAATGTTCTGGGGATCGGGCAGGCTTTGGAGCAGGATAGCGGGCAACTGCATATCCATCAGGGCCGAAACGAGCAAGGCATGGCCCATGCGGCCATCGGCTACGCCAAGCAGTCTTTGCGCCGGCAAATCTATGCTTGTACCTCTTCCGTCGGCCCCGGCGCCGCCAATATGATTACGGCGGCGGCCACCGCCACCGCCAACCGCATTCCTCTGCTGCTGTTGCCCGGTGATGTCTATGCCACCCGGCAGCCCGATCCGGTGCTGCAACAAATCGAACAGTCCTACGATCTCAGCATCAGCACCAACGACGCGTTTCGCGCCGTGAGCAAATATTGGGATCGGATCTCCCGCCCCGAACAATTGATGAGCGCCTGCATCAGCGCCCTGCGTGTGCTGACGGACCCGGCGGAAACCGGTGCGGTAACGCTGTCCCTGCCGCAGGATGTCCAGGGAGAGGCTTATGATTATCCTGATTATTTCTTTCAAAAACGGGTACACCGCATCGAGCGCCGTTCCCCCACTGCGGATATGCTGAACCAGGCAAGGGAATTATTGTTGCGTAAAAGCAAACCGTTACTGATTTGCGGCGGCGGCGTTCAATACTCGGATGCCGGGCAGGCGCTGCGTGAGTTTGCCGAACGTTACCGCATTCCCTTCGCCGAAACTCAGGCCGGGAAAGGCGCATTGCTTTCCGACCATCCGCTGAATGTCGGCGGCATCGGCGAAACCGGCACCCTGGCCGCCAACCAACTGGCCCAAGACGCCGATTTGATTATTGGCGTCGGCACCCGGTATACCGACTTTACGACCTCCTCCAAATGGATTTTCCAGAATCCGGCGGTGTCGTTCCTGAACCTCAATATCAATCGCTTCGACGCCTACAAGCTCGATGGTCTCCAGGTCACCGCAGACGCACGTCAGACGCTGATTGCGCTCAATCAATACATGTTGTCGGAAGATTGGCGAGCGGACTGGGGGGATCGCGTCACCGAGGTGCGCAACCAATTGCAGGCGGAGCGGAAACGCGTTTACGCCATTAATTACACCGGCGACGATTTTGCGCCTGAAATCAACGACGGCCTTGACCATAAATCCGTCTTTGACGAATTCAATCGTATCACCGGTTCGCTGCTGACCCAGAGCCGGGTATTGGGCATCGTCAATGCAACCATTCCGGAAGACGCGGTAATCGTCGCCGCTTCAGGCAGCCTGCCGGGGGATTTACAGCGTATCTGGCGGACAACCTCCCCCCAGAGCTATCACGTTGAATATGGCTACTCCTGTATGGGATACGAAGTCAACGCGGCGCTGGGCGTTAAGTTGGCTGAGCCGCGCCGGGAGGTCTACGCGCTGGTGGGCGATGGCGCCTTTATGATGTCGCATTCCGAGCTGGTCACCAGCATTCAGGAAGGTAGCAAAATCAACGTATTGCTGTTCGATAATATGGCTAACGGTTGTATTAACAACCTACAGTTGGGACACGGTATGCAAAGTTTTTTCACCGAATTCCGTTTCCGGGATAAATCGCCATCCCGGCTTGACGGCGCTCTGGTGCCGGTGGATTTTGCCAAAATAGCCGAGGGCTACGGCTGTAAAAGCTATCGGGTCACCACGGTAGAGGAGTTGCATCATGCGCTGGAAGACGCCAGGCGGCAGCGTATCTCGACGCTGATCGATATCAAAGTGCTGCCGAAAACCATGATCCACGGTTATTTCAGCTGGTGGCGAGTCGGCGGCGCACAGGTCTCCGCCAGCGCTGATATACAGTCCGTCGCCGACCTATTGGCGGAAAATATCGACAAGGCCCGTCAATACTGAGTCGCCTTTGGTCCGCATCTTCGGTGGTTATTGTCAGTAAACGCCGGCGGTGCGGCGCCGGTCGGTTGCCGATCTGGCTAACCCAGCGCTTAACCGACCGACAAGCGGTGAATACTCTGTCAGAACGCAAGCCAACCGCAGGGGGAAACCGGGCGACGATGTGACAGCATCAACGAACGGCGAGCCGCCCGCGGCTTCAGATGGCGAAAATTCAAAATGAATATTTTGTATTATTTCAATATGGAATTTAATTTTTTAAAAATTTTGATAAAAAACGTATCGCGTTCATTATTCATCATCACTGCCGACCATTTTTATAACGCCCACACATCCAGGTCTTAATAAAAGCCCGGCAAACGCCATCACGTAACCTTATAAAAAATAGGTTTATTTATCATCGCGATCACAGTAAATACCGCCATAACGTCAGTAGGCAAGCAGATTCAGACGAAATAAATGCCTTTTAATATATGATCCTTATCTCAAAATGGAATATTTTTTCTGCACTAAAGAAATATGAAAGATATATTCTTATACAGGAAGACAGAACAGATACTCTGAATCGGTATGCATCACGATTACCTTTTCCAGTATGGCAATCGGGATACGCTGGTTTACGCGCCGAAATTAAGGCGTCATGTCCCTTGTGACACGCAATGAGCAACCATGAGGAAATTTCTCAATTACCGCTCTATTCGAGGTGTATTTATTATGGATAAAAATAAAGTCAAACTCGCCATAGCCCCCATCGGCTGGACCAATGACGACATGCCCGATTTAGGAAAGGAAAATACATTTCAGCAAACGGTCAGCGAAATGGCGCTGGCGGGTTTTACCGGCAGCGAAGTGGGCAGTAAATATCCGCGGGATCCCAAGGTTCTCAAACCGATGCTGGATATACGCGGCATTCAAATCTGCAATGCCTGGTTCAGTACGTTTTTTGCCGACGGACAAAAAGCCAAAACCCTTGATGAGTTTATCACTCACCGGGATTTTCTTCATGCCATGGGGGCAACCGTCATTGGTTGTTCCGAGCAGTCGCGCAGTACCCAGGGTACGCCAAAGCCGGTACTGGAAGGACGGCCTATCTTTACCGATGAAGAGTGGCGCTTAGTGGCCGACGGGTATAATGAATTGGCGGATCTCGCGGCTGAAAAAAATATGACCGTCGGCCTGCATCACCATATGGGTACCGGCATTCAGACAGCTGAGGAAATCGATCGTTTCATGGCGCTGGTGAATGATGATGTTTACCTGCTCTATGACACCGGCCACGCCTACTACTCGGAAGGTTCGCAGGAAGCCATGTTGCAAATCCTGCGCAAATACCTGCCGCGTATCAACCACGTTCATCTGAAAGATGTGCGCGACGAGATCGTCGCCGAGGTTCGCGCCCATAAATTAAGTTTCCTTGATGGCGTGAAAAAAGGAACCTTTACCGTACCGGGCGACGGGGTGATTGATTTCAGGCCGGTCTTTAAGTTACTGGAGGATTTTGGTTACCAGGGCTGGATCGTGGTCGAGGCCGAACAAGATCCCGCCAAAGCCAATCCTTTTGAATATGCCGTTAAAGCCAGGCGTTATATTCGCGAGGTCGCCGATATTTAATGACGATATATGACTCCCCGCAAGGCGCGTTTTGCCTTGCGGCTATGGAATAGCAAAGGGAATAAATGATGAATGACGAGTTTCTCAAGTGCTGGAGGCCATTACCGAATCAGCGAAGGAACGCCGATGGGTTAAAACTTAAAGTAAGAAAACAATAAAATAGTAAGCAAGCGCAGAAAATAAAACCTTCGGTGGCAATCATATTAATAAAAATTTTATCAACTTTATTGATATAAAAATTTAGCCAAATAATCGTTCACAGAACCAAGAACCCTCACCGCCTTTTATTCATAAGGTGTAACAACCATTAACATGAATATATTAAGGGGTTTTTGGCATCACATGATTAACTGAATAAAAGGTAAAGATATGTCGCTAACTATGGTTCTCAATATACAACAGCGAAAACGATTGCATCAAATAACATTAGTCGCCACATTCGGAGGCCTACTCTTTGGTTATGACACGGGCGTAATTAACGGCGCCTTCCTTTCCCTGAAAGAAAATATGGCGCTCACGCCGACGACCGAAGGCCTCGTCATGAGCGTACTTTTAATCGGCGCCGCACTGGGTAGCGTCTGTGGCGGCAAACTGGCCGACTATATTGGTCGGCGAAAATATTTATTATATTTATCATTCCTTTTCTTGTTCGGCGCATTTATGTCTGCGCTGGCGCCCAATATCACCAACCTGTTGATTGCTCGATTTTTACTCGGCTATGCCGTGGGCGGCGCATCGGTTACGGCGCCTACATTTATATCTGAAGTCGCGCCAACGGAAATGCGAGGAAAGCTGACAGGATTAAATGAAGTGGCCATCGTCATCGGCCAATTATCCGCGTTTGCCGTTAACGCCGTTATTGGTTATGTCTGGGGACATCTCCCGGATGTTTGGCGATATATGTTAATGGTTCAGGCATTGCCCGCCATTGGATTGCTCATCGGCATGTGGCGTTCGCCGGAAAGCCCCCGATGGCTGGTTAGCAAAAATCGCGGAGAAGAAGCCTTAGCCATTTTAAAACAAATTCGGCCGGTAGAAAGAGCGGTTAAAGAATTTGAAGATATCGTGACGTTGATTAATATCGAAGCGGAAAAGAAGCTGCATACGAAAGGCTCGCTGTCGATCATTCTCAATACGCCCTGGATTTTCAAACTCATTCTGGTGGGCATGGTCTGGGCCGCCGCCCAACAAACCACCGGGGTTAACGTTATTATGTATTATGGTACGGAAATACTGCGTACCGCGGGTTTTTCAGAAAGAACATCCTTGATATGTAATGTGCTCAACGGCGTATTCTCCGTCGGCGGTATGTTGATCGGGGTGCTTTTCCTGGTTGACCGGTTTAAACGGAAAACGCTAATCGTCAGTGGGTTTGCTCTTATGGCAACCTTGCATCTGGTCATTGCCGCCGCTGACTACACCCTGACCGGCGATGTAAAAGCCACGGCGATCTGGCTATTGGGCGCATTATTCGTCGGTGTGATGCAATGTACCATGGGTTTCCTGACCTGGGTGGTGTTAGCTGAACTGTTCCCATTAAAAATCCGCGGACTATCCATGGGGATATCCGTATTTTTCATGTGGATTATGAATGCTATCGTCAGCTATTTATTCCCGGTGCTTCAGGCGGAACTCGGTTTAGGCCCCGTATTCCTGATACTGGCCGTCATCAACTATCTGGCTATTATCTTTGTCATATACGCCTTGCCGGAAACCTCGAATAAATCACTGGAGCAATTAGAGGAAGAGCTGTCCGCTGGACAATAGTCAACGCGATTCCATATGAAAACAAACAAGTTATATAGCAGGAAACAATTCGAGATGCGGGACAACAGATCGTCGTTTTGCTCATGACCCTTTACGGCGAGGCTCAGGGAGGGGCCGAGTCATGAAGCGAACGCACAGCAGCTTGAAATATGACGGTTATATAGCAGAGGGTACAGAACATGATAGATGATATTACAATCAATAATCTTCATTTAGGCTGTCAGGCAAAAAACAAAGCGGAAGTCCTATCCATGGTCGGTAAATCTTTTAAAGAAAAAGGCTATGTCAGCCAGGATTGCGTTGCCTTTCTCAATGAAAGAGAACAACAGGTCTCCACCTTTCTGGGAAATGGCATTACCTTGCCTCACCTGCCGAAATCGGCCACCAATATCATTGTAAAAAAAGGCGTTGAGATTTTTCAGTTTCCCGATGGCGTTATTTGGGATAGAAGCAACAGCAGCGTCATGTTTATCGCGATTGGCGTTATCGCTAAAGAGAAAGAGCATATTGATGTCCTAAAACAAGTCGCATCGATTTTTAGTGACGAAATCATTGCCAATGCACTCTCTCTTATTTCAAATAAACAGGATTTTCTCCGTATTCTTAATCGAGGATAGCCATCTGCCCTGAATAATTCGAGAGGCAGGAGGACGACCGCCGAGTGATAAATCGTCAGGAGCAAATTTACGGTGAGAGACAGGAAGTCTCTCATTAATCCGCAGAAGCATACCCAAGTCAGTGACCGGCGCGACCGGTATGTCATGTTAACTCGGCCATGACGCGCTGATTTGTTGAGCAGACGCGGTGACGGCAAATGTATTCAGGTAGTTGCTCTCACCGAACGTCGCATGATTTCGGCCAGCAGCGTCGTCGCCAATATGGAAGCGGCGAAGGCCACGACAAATGTCGTCAATAACCCGACCTTGAGCAGCAGTTCCCCGATCGTCACATAGAAAATGATGACGCCCAACGCGCTGACCGCATTGCCACGCACCACTGCCGCCATTTCACCGCGACCGCCCTGAACATGGGCGAATACCGTTAACGGCCAGGCGATCACCGGCACCGGCGACAAAATGCCGCTGACATGCGGCCCGATGATGTGCGCCGAACCGGTAATAGCGAAAAGCATCGCGGTTGAAGTCAACATGCGCAAAGGGATATCCCAAAACGGCGCCGGCGATGTGACGGCTTTCCGCTCTACCCGACCGGTTAAGCGAACAATCATCGCAATCGCCGCCAGACTGATAATAATCGCCCCCAGCGGAGCAGCGGAAATCAGCAGCAGCAGAGAAATCGCGACAAAAAAGGCCAGCGCGGCGACGCAGGCCGCCGCCACAGCAAGCGAGCGGGCGATAACCAGGTAGAAAAGATAGGTCATCAGCACCGCCGCCAGCCCCGACAGCGATCCGGATGCAGCCTGGGTTGCAAATTGCGGCCCCTGTTCGATAGCCAGAAACAGCGCGACCGGGCCAGACGTCAACGGCATGCCAGAGAGTAAACCGCCGACAAACCCTCCCCACTTTCTTACCGCTAAGGAAACGACAAGCATCAGAATCGGCGTAACCACCAATTTAATTGCTAAAATATCCAAACGAGACTTCTCCCTGCGTATAGAAAATCGCAATCTCAACGGGTGGATCGCGTTTTTTGACTGTATCAGGAAGTCGGGATATGTAAATGCGAAAGTAAAGCCAGAGCGTGGCGCGTCAAAACGTTTTCTTCGCCGGCGCCGTCTCGGCGTAACTTAAAAAGCGCTGGCTAGAATAGCGGGGATTAAATATATTGCCCCCTATTCGAGCGAGTATTTTTTTACAAGGTTGAACCAAGGAATGATGAAAAAATGGCCCGTATTACTCCCATTTTTACTGTCCATCGCGATCGTTTCAGCCAGAGCGGCGTCCGGAATAGAATATGAGATGTCGCAGGTGCCGGCAGAGAGGGTTTATCAGACCGTAGCGGGCATCATCAGTTATTCACACTGGCCGGCGTCGGATAATCCCCCCACACTGTGCGTGTTTTCATCCGCCTACTTTCTGTCCGCCATAACCGCGCCGGCGGAGACGCAAAAGAGGCCGGTTTTTAATGCCGTGGTACTGAAAAATAGTCGTGATATGCCGCCATCTCGATGCGACGCCGTGTATTTTGGTCGAGAATCCGCAGCGGAACAGTTAATCATCACTGAACGCTATCAGGATCATCCATTATTGACCATTGCCGAACAAAACCAGGAATGCGGCAACGGCAGCGCATTTTGTCTGGTATTCGCCAATAAAACCGTCAGCTTTGCCGTTAATTGGGATGCATTGTTTCGAACGGGTATCAGGGTTACCCCTGAGGTTTTAATTCTCGCACGACCACAGAATGAAGATCATGAATAATAAAGGCATGTTTACTTCCCGTCAGGCAAGGAAAATAACCTTCAGGTCTGCCTTGACCCGCATCAGCGCGGTAAGCATCTTTATTACGATGATGGTCTCGTGGATGTTGATTACCACCGCTTCGCTGGTTTCGCTTAAGCAATATACGGAAAAAAGCCTGCAAGTTCTGGCTTATACCCTGAGTCAAAGCGTGGAAGCCGCCGTGGTATTTCAGGACGGCCTGGCCACCAAAGAAATATTAGCCAATCTTGGTCAACAGGGGCAATTCAGCGTGGCCACCGTGACCGATGTTCAGGGGAGAAAACTGACCGAATGGCGGGCGACCGACAGCCTCACGCTGGATCATCAGGACAAAATAATCATCCGCTGGCTATTTCCGCACTCGGTTATTCAGCCTATTTATCATCGCGACAAGTTAGTGGGCTACATTGAAATCTCCGGTGCGGATGCGACGATAAAACAGTTCGTTTATTTCTCGTTAATCGCGCTGACCCTGTGCATTATTTTAGCCTCCGTCCTGGCTATTTTTATTTCCCGTCGTCTGCATAAGGGGCTGGTTTTCGATCTGCAAAATATTACCGCCGCGGTGCATGATATCAGGGAAAACCGTAATTTCTCCCGACGGGCGCCCGCGGGTAAAATAGTGGAAATTGATACATTGAGTAAAGACTTCAATAGCTTAATTGAAGAAATCGAACATTGGCAAAGCCAGATGTTGAAAGAAAACGACTCCCTGCTAAAACGTTCGCGCCGCGACTCGCTGACAGGGTTAGCCAACAGAGCGGCATTCTGTAGCACGCTGGAAAATTTGCTCAGAGATAAAAAAGGCAACGCCCAGATCGCTTTACTTTTTATCGATTGCAATCATTTCAAACCGGTTAACGATACCTATGGACATGCCGCCGGCGACGACGTTCTGGTCACCATCGCCAACCGTTTATTACAGTGCGTGGGTAAGGCGTCGCTGCCCGCGCGTCTGGGCGGCGACGAATTTGCCTTGTTTATCTGTTCCACGACGCAAGACAGGGATCTGATCGACGCCACAATACGGAAAATCAAAAATAAAATGAGCGAACCTATCTGTTTGCCCGATGGCATCACCATCAAAATGACGTTAAGTATCGGCGTCGCCATTGCGGATAAGCAGTCGACATTGAAATCATTAATGGAAGAAGCGGATAAAAATATGTATCTGGAAAAACAGAATCACCATAATCAGTAAAACAACCGCCATACCCTAATCATTCCGCACCCCAACACGCCGGCGACTCGCAGTATGGCGGCAGACATAACAAACGGGCGGGCGCTTTTCATCGCCCGCCCAGCTTAATTATTCAGCGGTTCGCATCGGCTCCGGATGAATAGGCCGCGAAGCGCCGGTTTTTCAACACCAGCCAGCCCAGAGGCAGTTGCGCCAGCGCCGCCAGCGCCACGCCCGCCCAGGGCGTCAGCGTCAGCCCGTCGCGGGCGACCATCATGCCGCCGACGCTCTCGCCCAACGTAATCCCTAAATTAAACGCCGAAATGTTCAACGCCGAGGCAAAGTCCACCGCTTGCGGCGTATAGCGTTCGGCGGTGTCCAGCATTCCCGCCTGAAATCCCGGCGATAAACCGAAAGCGAGCGCGCCCCAGACAAATAACACCACCATCATCGGCAACGGATAAGGCATCAGAAACGCCAGCGCAATGAGCGTCAACAGCAGCAAGAGCAACATTCGCTTCAGCGCAACCTGCCAGCCGAGCGCGGAAGCCAGACGCCCGCCGGCCAGATTGCCGATCAGGGTGGCGACACCGAATACCACCAGCAATAAACTGGCGCTGGAAGATGAAAACCCGGTAATCTCCGTCAAAATCGGCGTAACAAAGGTAAAAGCGGCGAAGCTGGCCCCGAATCCCAGGATAGTGACGCTCATCATCAACAGCAGCGCCGGCTGGGCCAACGCCGCCAACTGCGTCGCGACGCCGCCGGCAGGTTTCGCCGCCAGCGTCGGCACCCAGAATACCGTCGCCAGCCAGGCGATAGCGGCCAATAGCGCAACGGCGTAGAACGGCAGCCGCCAGCCGATACCGTTGCCAATCAGGCTGCCCAGCGGCACGCCGATCACCATCGCCAGGGTCAGCCCGGCGAACATAAGCGCAATGGCGCGACTCGCCTGCCCTGCCGGCGCCAGCCGCGCCGCCACCGTCGCGCCGATGGCGAAAAAGCTGCCGTGCGCGACCGCAGTCAGAATACGTCCGGCCAGCAGCATGGCGTAGTCGGCGGCCAGCGCCGATAATATATTGCCTGCAAGAAAAACCGCTATCAGTCCGAGCATCACCGGTTTACGCGGCAAGCGCGCCAGCGTCAATACGACAACGGGCGTCCCCACGGCCAGCGCCAACGCATAGATCCCGACCAGCCCGCCCGCCGTTGACAGCGGGACATTAAAATCCCGCGCAATGGCGGGCAATACGCCCACGACGATAAACTCCGCCACGCCGATGGCGAAGGCGGTAACGGCAAGCGCCCAGATACCGGGATGTACCTGCGTCGCTCGGCTCATACGCGCCCCGCCGCTTTCAGCGCGATAGCCTGATCGTCCTCTACCGTGGCGCCCGCCACGCCGACGGCGCCGATCGCCTTGCCCTGAGCGTCGTGCAATACAATGCCGCCGCCAAAGCTGATCAGCCCGCCGTTGGTGGCCTCCAGGGTATAGATTGCCCCGCCCGGCTGTGCGGCGGCGCCGATCTCGCCGCTATCGGTCCGAAACAGCGCCGCGGTACGCGCTTTCTTTAGCGAAACATCGATTGCGCCGGGAACGGCATCATCCATACGCAGAAACGCGCGCAACAGGCCGCTATCGTCCACCACGCTGATACAAACGGCGAAACCCTGCTCACACGCCAGCGACCGGGCGCGTTCGATAACCTGTCGGGAAAGAGACTCAAACATACGAAAACTCCTGATAAAACCATTAGAGCGTTCGATAATGCCGATAAGGAAGGGATGGTGGGAATAGCATCGGACAAGTTGGCGGACAAAGTTCGATAATGCCGAACATTCAATACATCGCGGTGGTTGCCAAACGGCGCAGCACCGATTCGCGCAGTTTCCAGGCGGGTCCGGCGGCGCCGATTGCCGCCGCCACGCGCCCCTGCTGGCGTAAAGGCAACGCCAGACAATTCAGACCGGGTTCGGCCTCCTCCAGATCCAGCGCATAACCCTGCGCCTGAATCGTTTTCAGCTCTTTTTCCAGCGCGGGCGATACCAGCCCGGCACGACGCAAGCTACGCATCAGCTCAGGATCATAAGCCAGAAATATTTTGCCGATCGCCGAGGTGGTTAACCCCTCGCGCCGCCCGCGCGGACTGGGAACGCACAGACTGCCGTTGCCTTCCAGCGCGTCAATATAGAGATATTCGCGCGTGCCGCAGGGTACGGCCAGGTAGCAGGTTTCACCGCTGTGTTGCGCCATCGCCCGCAGCGCGCCGGAAAATGCGCGACGCAACGCGGCGTCCGCGTCGGCCAGCGGCTGAGCGATTTCCCTCAGGCGCAGCCCCAGCGCATAGCGGGTATCGCGGCGGGTGACATAGCCCATGGCGGACAAGGTATTCAGCAAGCCGTGCAGCGTGCTTTTATGCAGCCCCAGGTGCGTCGCCAGATCAACCAGCCGCGCTTCGCCGCCGGCCGCCGCCATCGCCTCCAGCAGGGACATTGCCCGTTCGACGGACTGAATAAGCCGGTTTTCATCAATCATGCGCGTTTCCTTTATCCCTCAGTCACAGGTCATCGCGCCCTGATCAGGCTGCACTCCATCCAGGGATAGGGAAATCGCCTCCGGGAAATGACCGACGGCACAAGATACCCCCCGGCAACGCCCTCTGACAATAGCGGCGGATTAACGACGATAGGCCAGCGAGCGCACAATGCGGTCGCCGAAAGACTGCACCAGCTGCACCAGCACAATCAGGACGATAACCGTGCCGGCCATGATTTGATCGTTAAAGCGCTGGTAGCCATAGCGGATAGCCAGATCGCCCAAACCGCCGCCGCCGATAACCCCGGCCATGGAAGAAAAGCCGATCAACATCACTATCGTCAGGGTTATTCCGGCCAGAATGGCGGGCAGCGCCTCCGGCAGCAGCACTTTACTGACGACATGCCAGGCGGTTCCCCCCATGGAAAGAATGGCTTCCACCCGCCCGCGATCGACTTCATCCAGCGCATTTTCCACCACGCGTGCGAAGAAAGGAAACGCGCCGATGGTGATCGGCACCACCGCCGCCGTGCTGCCCAGCGTGGTTCCCACGATGAGACGCGTAAACGGGATCAGCGCAATCAGCAGCACCACAAACGGCAGCGAACGCCCGATGTTGATGATGCCGCCCAGCACGCGGTTTACCCACGGCAACGGCAACACGCCGTTGTGACGGCTGATAAACAGCACGACGCCCACCGGCAACCCGATCAGCACCGTGAACAAGGCGGCCAGCCCCACCATATACAGCGTTTCCAGCGTGGCGTTCAGCATCAGGGAATAAAACTCCTCCCAACTCAGGCGACTTTGCATAAGCGGATATCCTCCACCCCATGACGCTGTAAAAAAGCCCGTTCGGCGGCATAATCCGGCAGTAGCGCCTTACGCAAGCGCGAATCGGGATTAGAGAGCAGCGATCGCAGCGATCCGCTTTCCGCCACCAGCCCCGCTTCCAGCAGCGCGGCGTGATCGCAGATGGCCTTGACCACCGCCAGTTCATGCGTAATGAGGACGATGGTTAATCCTAACTGGCGATTAATATCCGCCAGCAGCGACAACACCGACTCCGTGGTTTCCGGGTCGAGAGCGCTGGTGGCTTCGTCACACAGCAAATACTGCGGCCGCGCCGCCAGCGCGCGGGCAATCCCGACCCGCTGTTTTTGTCCGCCGGAAAGCTGCGACGGGTACGCCCGCGCCTTGTCGCTCAACCCCACCAGCGCCAGCAACTCTTCCACTCTGGCCGCCCGCTGCGGGCTGGCGACGCCGGCGATTTCCAGCGGAACCGCCACGTTATCCCGCACGTTGCGGGCATGCAGCAGATTGAAATGTTGGAAGATCATGCCGGTGCGCTGGCGATGCCGGCGCAGTTCCTGCGGCGACAGCGTGGTGATATCGCGATCGTCCATCAGAATACGGCCCGACGTGGGCCGTTCCAGCAGATTAAGACAGCGGATCAGGGTGCTTTTCCCCGCGCCGCTGCGGCCCAGAATGCCGTAAACCGCCCCGTCGGGAATGGTTAACGACACATTATCCAGCGCCGGTCGGGCGCTTTCGGCGTAATGTTTACCAAGCCTGTCGATAACGATCATTACTTTTTCCCTGCAACCGGTATCACCGACCCGTTGTAACGGCTATTGATGAAATCCGCTATCTGGCTGGACTCCAGATCTTTCGCCAACTGCTTAATGCGCGGATCGTCCTTCAGCGCCGGCGTCGTCACCAGAATATTGGCATACGGGTTATCGGCGGCGTTTTCCAGCCCGAGGGAATCTTTCGCCGGCACCAGCCCCGCCTCCAGCGCATAGTTGCCGTTGATGACGGCCAGCGCGACATCATCCAGCGAACGGGGCAGTTGCGCCGCCTCAATTTCCGTAATCTTCAGATTTTTGGGATTTTCCGCAATATCCTTCGGCGTCGCCTGCGCGGTCGCCGGATCGTTATAGCCGCTCTTGAGCTTTATCAGTCCCTCGCTTTGCAGCAAATAGAGCGCGCGACTGAGGTTGGTCACGTTGTTCGGCACCGCCACCGTGGCGTTATTCGGCACCTCGTTCAGCGTTTTATACTTTCTGGAGTAGATCCCCAGCGGCTCGATATGCACCGTCGCGGCGACCACGAATTCCTTACCGAGCGCTTTTTCCTGATCGCGCAGGTAAGGCACATGTTGGAAATAGTTGGCATCCACATCGCCATGGGCTAATAGCTCGTTGGCGTTAACGCCGCTGGTCAGTTCCACGATGTTCAGATCCAGAGACGGATCGATTTTTTTCACCTGCGCCAGAATCTCGGCATGCGGCACCGGATCCGCCGCCACCCGCAGCGCTTGCGCCGCCTGGGCCGAAAACGCCAGACCGACGGATAACGCCAGCCCTGCCAAAGAGAAAATGACATGGTTTTTCATACGGATATTCCTTATTTTTAGATAGTTATCGTTTCTTTGGCTTGCAAAACATCACCGTAATATCGGGTCGCGACATCAGGATGGGAACGTAAGCGTCCCTTGAGATAATTCCACCCCACGTCCCGCAACAGGGGATTCAGGGGATCGCTGGTCGGTCCCAGCGCCTGGACGGCAAGATGGTCCGGCAATTGATAAACCGGCACCACGCTATCCAACTGCGCCCCGAGGAAAAAAGCGATGGACAGACGCTCCCGTCCCGGCGGCGGAGAAACCACCCGATGAACCGTCGCCCGCAGATAACCGTTGGTCGCCAGCTCCAGCAGTTCGCCGATATTGACGACAAAAGAACCGGCCAGCGGCAACGCATCGATCCAACGCCCCGGTTCGACTTCCACCTGAAGGCCTTGCTGATTATCCTGGAGTAAAAAACTGAGAAAACCGGAGTCCTTGTGCGCGCCGACGCCCTGCTGACCGCCGTCATGCGGCCGGCCGGGATAGCGGATCAATTTGATGTGTTCGTTGGGTTTTGCGCCGTACAGCGCATCAAACGCGGTGACGGGCAGCTCCAGCGCTTCGGCGAACGCCCGCAGCAGGCGCAACGCCATGCGCGTCATCTCTTGCTGCCAGTGCAACAGGGTGGTTTTCAACTCAGGCAGCGCCGCAGGCCAGAGGTTCGGCCCCTGCAACCGACGCCAGGCGGGATCGTGGGCCAACAGATGCAACGCGGGACGTTCGGCGCCGATATCAAATTGCTCGCGCCAGTCCGGCTGGCTGCGCGTTAATTCGGCGCCGGCCCGGTTATAACCACGAAAATGGGGGGAATGAATCATGGCGACACGCTGTTTTTCCGCCTCCGACAAAGCAAAAAACGCTTTCGCCAGTTGCTGCACGCGCTGTAGCTGCGCGGTATCGATGCCATGATGAACTAAATAGAAGAAACCGACGTCCCGGGCGGCCCGGTTCAGTTTGGCCAGAAAATTCGCCCGCTGTTCCGTATTACCGTCAAGCTGTGACAAGTCCAGAATGGGTAGAGATGTGATATTGCTCATGGCAGACTCCGGTCATTAGCCAATAAAAATCGCTTAAACAAAATGTGGAGTCGCTACAACAACGATAATGGGTCATGATTAATCCTCTCTCTATTATATTTATATTCAACCGGTCAAGATAATCTGACGTCATTTGATTAAGGTAATACGCGTCTTAGCCGCCGGCGCTGCTTCCTCCCGAGTATTAATCCTGATTTACGTCATCAGGTAAAATACCAATAATGAAAAACCTTAGCCAAATAATGGCTATATCGCTAAGCGGCTAATCGCCGGGTTGATTTTTTCGCTGGATGCCGAATGCGTTACAGGCACCACCGCCTCGCGTCCTTCGGCAATACGCCGAATTGTTTGCGAAACGCGGCGCTGAAATGAGAGGGATTGCTGTAGCCCAGCAGCGCGGCGGTTTCCGTTACGCCATGGCGCGCCAACAGGTCTCGCGCATACTCCATGCGTTTACGCTGGAACAGCGCATAAGGGGTAACGCCGAACTGTTGCTTGAATCCGCGTTTAATCTTCTGTTGATTTAGCCCGCTCCGGCGCGCCAATTGTGCGATGGTCGGCGGTTTACTTAAATCCTTGAGCAGCAGTTCTCGCGCCAGTTGCAGCCGCCGCCGCTCACGGCCGCAGATTGTCTCGTCATGCGGCCTTACGGCGCGGACGGACATCAAATTCCAGGCCAGAAATTCCAGTGCGGCCGAATGCGCCAGCAGTACCGAAGGATGATCGCTCATCAGCAAACGACTGAGACGTTCGGCCGAATCGATAATGCGCTGACCGCAGGCGTGGCAAAGCAGACCGTCTTGCTCGCGATAATCGTCGTACCCGCCTGCATAATCATCGCCCGCCAGCGCCATGAGCAACGGCGGAGAGATCCTCAGTTCGATGTTTCTCCAGTCGGGACTGCACTGCACCCGGAACAGGCCATCGGGAATAAAGGTCGTCAGCGCCCGACCGCGCGCCAGTTCCAGACGCTGCTCGCGGCAGGCAATTCGCGTCTGACCGCTGAGCTGACAATTAAAATGAATCCGCGCGGTCTGTCCCGCGCCTTCCGTCACCGCCGACAGCGTCTGGGCGGTACGGGAGGTGACGAGGGACAACTCCATGCCGGGACGCAGTTCCAGCGTTTTTACCTTCATGCCTGGCGGACAGAGAAACCCCGAGGTGGTCGGTAACGCGCCTGACTTCATATCTTGCATACTGTTTCCTTTGCGTTGCACCGCATTTATAACCCCATTGTATAACCAGGCTTAACGCAAGACACGCCATTGCAAACAATTCTTGTTTTCAAATAAAAAGCAAGACCCGCGCCGGTCGCGCATAAATAAATCCTTATCGGGGGGGAAATCGTACCGAATCGGGTAGCTCGACGCCGGGGCCGCCGCCATCATGATCGTCATCCCATTTTTCACATGAAACCAAGGATGCGCGTTATGAAGCATCGAACGGGAAGCCGTCCGACCGATCTGACCCCCAGGGGATTTTTACACTTAATCACGCTTGCGCCCTACCCGCTCGGCGGCGCCATTATTACCGCCATTGCGTCGGCCGCGCTGAGCGTGGCGCCGTTCTGGATCATCTATCTCATCACGGTACAGCTTTTCTCCGCCCAGCCTGATATGAGCGCGGTCTGGCGACTGATCGGCTGGGCAGTGGCGGTGTTGGCGCTGCGCTGGGCCTGTATGGCGATCAGCCATATTCTGGCCCACATCGGCGCTTTTCATATTCAGTATCGATTAAAAATCGGCATGGCGAAACGGCTGGGGGAAGTACCGCTCGCCTTCTTCGCCCGGCGTGGAACCGGCAGCCTGCGCCGCGTGCTGAATGACGACGTCAATAGTCTTGAGGGCTTCTTCGCCCATATGTTGCCCGATGCGGCCGCCGCCGCGGCGATCCCCGTCGCGGCCTTAATCCTGTTGTTCGCCGCCGACTGGCCGCTGACGCTGGCCGCGCTGATACCGCTGCCGCTGGCGATGCTGGCTCAGTGGTGGATGATACGGCGCTCACGCGCGCAGATTCGGGAATGGAACGAACTGCAAAAGCGCATCGCCAATCAGGTCGGCGAATATATCCGCGGCGTACACGTCATCAAGAGTTTCGGGCTGACGTCGCGCTCGTTCGGCGATCTCGCCGACGCCATTCACCGCGCCGTCGACTGGGTTCAGACTTACGCCAAAAACAGCACCGGCGGTTGGGTGCTGTTTACCACGCTGCTATCCGTTAACCTGCTGGTCGTCGCCCCGCTCGGCGCCTGGATGCTGGCGCGCGGCGAACTGGATCGCCCGACGTTCGTCATGTTTCTGCTGGTGGCGCCGGCGGTCTTATCCCCGCTGCTGCGCCTGACCTTTGCAATGGGCGAACAGATGCAGCGCATGGCGGCGCTGGAACGCATCAACGACATTCTCGCCGTTCCCCCCTTGCCGAATCAGGCCGGCGCGCCCGTCCCCGACGGCGCGCTCGATATCCAATTTACCGATCTCTGTCAGCGGTACGACGCGCAACTGGCGTTGAACGGCGTCAGTTTTCAGGCCAGGGCCGGTCAATTGACCGCGCTGGTCGGCGCCAGCGGTTCAGGCAAAAGCACGCTGGTTAAATTGGCGGCGCGTCTTTACGAATTTGAATCCGGCAGTCTGACCATCGGCGGCGTGGACATTCGCCAATGGCCGCTGGATGCCCTGCTGGCTCGTCTGGGGATTGTCTTTCAGGAGGTCTTTCTGCTGCACGGCACCGTACGCGACAACCTGGCATTGGCTCGCCCGGACGCCAGCGATGCGGAGATCGAGGCCGCGGCGCGGGCCGCTCAGGCGCATGATTTCATCTGCGCGCTGCCGCAGGGTTACGCAACCATGCTGGGCGAACGCGGCGCCAGCTTGTCCGGCGGCGAGCGCCAGCGCTTGTCCATCGCCCGCGCGTTGCTTAAAGACGCGCCCATCCTGTTGCTTGACGAGGTCACGGCCAGTATCGACGCGGAAAACGAAAAGCTGATACAGCAGGCGCTGAGCCGCCTCTGCGCGGGAAGAACGGTATTAATGATCGCCCACCGTCTTGGCACCATTATGCATGCCGACAATATCGTGGTGCTGGAAAAAGGCCGGGTGGCGGGACAGGGAACCCATGACGCGCTGCTGGCAACCTGCCCGGCCTACCAGCGGCTGTGGCACGATTATATCCAGGCTGAATCCTGGTCGCTCGGTAAACCGGCAGACAAGACTTGCGCCGGGGAGGAAAAATAAATGATTCGTGAATTGGTACAGTCCGGCTTTCGCTTATCCGGCGTCCGCGACCCGCGATTAGTGCGCGGCCTGATGTGGTGCGTGGCGGAAGGATTTTTTTCCGCGCTCTTCTACATGGCGCTCTATGGTCTGCTGCGCGAGGTTTTCGCCGGCGTCAACACCCCGGCGCAATCGATCGAATATGGTCTGGCGATGCTTGCCAGCGTGGCGTTGCGCATCGTCGCCGGCTATTACGGCATGCCGCTGATCTTCAGCGGCGCTTACGCCATGATGGGCGAAGCGCGGCTGCGTGTCGCCGACCATCTGGGGCGACTGCCGATGGGCTGGTTCAACCGGCAACGCGGCGGCGATCTGTCCGCGCGTCTGACGTCGGACCTTGAATTGATCGAGCACCTCTGGTCGCATTTTTTAGGCGTGTTCGTGTCCGGTCTGGCGATGCCGATATTTCTCATGCTGTTCCTGCTGTGGGTAGACTGGCATCTGGCGCTATTAACCTGCGCCGGCATTCCGCTGGCGCTGCTGATGCTGAGCTGGAGTCAACGCATGGCGGCGCGTCCCGGCGACCAGATGATCGCCTCCGGCATGGCCGCGCAGTCCGCGCTGCTGGAATACGTACAAGGCATTGCGGTCATCCGCAGCTTCGGGCGCTTTGGTCAGGCCTGGCGACGTCTGGCGTCAATTCTGACCGAACACCATGACGCCGCGCTGGCCGTGGAGTCCAAACCCGCGCCCTGGCTGGCCGGTTACGGATTTATGCTGGAAATGGGCTATATCAGTCTGGTGCTGGCCGGCGTCTGGTGGCTGGGCGACCATACCCTGTCCCCGGACGTACTGATCCTGTTCCTGATACTGGCGCTGCCGGTATACCGCCAGCTATTCGACGTTGGTTTGTCTACGCTGATGCTGCGCTTCGCCCGTCGATCGCTGATGCGCATTGAATCCCTGCTGGCGGAAAAAGCGCTGCCGGAACCCGCTTCGCCATTGCCTCCGCAGGGAGAGGAGATCATTTTCGAACATGTCGACTTCGCCTATGACGATCGCAACGATTCGTCGCAGACGCTTAACGATATCTCCTGCGCGATCCCCGCCAACCGCTTTACCGCTATCGTCGGCCCCAGCGGCGCCGGTAAAAGCACGCTGGCGCATCTGATCGCCCGTTTATGGGACGTGCGCGCCGGCCGGATCCGTCTCGGCGGCGTCGATCTGCGCGATATCGGCACCGACCAGCTTCATCAACATGTGGCGATGGTCTTCCAGGATGTGCTGCTGTTCTCTGGTTCGGTTCTGGACAATCTGCGCATCGGCAGACCGGACGCCAGCCGGGAAGAAGCGATTGAGGCGGCGCAACGCGCACAGGCGCACCGCTTCATTGAGGCATTGCCGCAGGGATACGACACGTTATTGGACGAAGGCGGCGGCTCGCTATCCGGCGGGGAGCGCCAGCGGATTTCCATCGCCAGGGCGCTGCTGAAAAATGCGCCGATACTGTTGCTGGATGAAGCCACCGCCAGCGTCGACCCTTCCGCGGAAGCCGAGATTCAGCAGGCGATGACCGAGCTGGCGCAGGGGCGCACCGTCGTCGCGATCGCCCATCGGCTAAAAAACATTCGCCATGCCGACCTGATCCTGGTGCTGGATAACGGGCGGTTGGTGGAACAGGGAAACCATCAGGAACTGATTGCGCGGGCGGGGTTGTATTCACGCCTGTGGGAACGGCAGCAGGAGGCGCAGGGCTGGAAATTGCAGGTATCGGCATAGCCATCAGGCGGAAGCATATACGTCTAAACTGCTGAGCAGCCACACATCCATACGGCCAAACAGGATTTTATATTACACATATGCATATCTATTGGTGATTTATTTCGTTCGTCCTGATTTATCGCGGATCTAATATGGCGGCACGCGGTTTATTTCTGGACGGACAACACATGGCAATCTCTACTTCAGTACTTGATTTCATTGGCCGCACGCCGTTACTTGAACTGACGAATTTCGACACCGGGCCGTGCCGGCTGTTTGTCAAACTGGAAAATCAGAACCCCGGCGGTTCGATTAAAGACCGGGTCGCCTTGTCGATGATTGAGCATGCGGAACAGCAAGGCTGGCTGAAACCGGGCGGCACCATCATTGAGGCCACGGCGGGCAATACCGGTCTGGGGCTGGCGCTGGTGGCGGCGCTGAAAGGCTACCGTCTGGTGCTGGTGGTGCCGGACAAAATGAGTCGGGAAAAGATCTTCCATCTGCGGGCGCTGGGAACGGAGGTGCTGTTGACGCGCTCCGACGTCGCCAAAGGGCATCCCGCCTATTATCAGGATTATGCCCGCCGGCTGGCGACCGAGATACCCGGCGCATATTACATCGATCAGTTCAATAACCCGGCCAACCCGGCCGCGCACTACCGCACCACCGGCCCGGAACTCTGGCGGCAGTTGGAACAGCAAGTCGATGCGGTGGTGGTGGGCGTGGGCTCCGGCGGCACGCTGGGCGGTCTCAGCCGCTACTTTGCAGAGGTATCGCCGGACACCGAATTCGTCCTGGCCGACCCGGAAGGCTCCATCCTTACCGATTACCTGAAATACGGCACGCTGGGGGAAGCGGGAAGCTGGCGGGTGGAAGGCATCGGCGAAGACTTTATCCCCGAGCTGGCCGATTTCAGCCAGGTCACGCAGGCCTATGCCATCAGCGACGCCGAGTCCTTAACGACCGCGCGCGAGCTGTTGCGAAAAGAAGGCGTGCTGGCGGGATCGTCCAGCGGCACGCTGCTGGCCGCCGCGCTGCGCTATTGCCGCGCGCAGACCGAACCCAGGCGCGTGGTCACCCTGATCTGCGACAGCGGCAATAAATACCTCTCCAAGATGTTCAACGACTACTGGATGATCGAGCAGGGCTTGATTCAGCGCCCGCCGCACGGCGATCTGCGCGATCTGATCACCTACCGGCACGATGAAGGCGCCACGGTGTCGGTTTCCCCCGACGACACGCTGGCGCTGGTGCATGCCCGCATGCGTCTGTATGACATTTCCCAGTTGCCGGTGCTGGAGAACGATCGCGTGGTGGGCATTATTGATGAATGGGATCTGCTCAACAGCCTGAAAAAAGACGCGCAGCATTTCTCGCTCACCGCCCGCGACGCCATGTCCGGCGAGGTTAATACGCTGGATAAGTCCGCATCGCATGATGAACTGCTCGCGACCTTTGATCGAGGACACGTCGCCATCGTTCTCGACGGCGAACGCTTTCTGGGCCTGATAACCCGTACCGATGTGCTGAACCATTGGCGACTGGCGCTACGCTGAATGTGCGTTTGGCCCCGCTCGCTTTCTGATACAAGGAATATGTTATGAGTCGTTTTGATACCCGAACCGTCCACGCCGGCTACACGCCCGACAGCACTGGCGCGGTAATGCCCGCGATTTACGCCACCTCGACCTTTGCGCAACCCGCGCCGGGAGAACATACCGGCTACGAGTATTCGCGCAGCGGCAATCCGACCCGCAGCGCGCTGGAAGCCGCCATCGCGGAACTGGAGGGCGGAAGCCGGGGATTCGCTTTCGCCTCCGGCCTGGCCGCCAGCGCGACCATTCTCGAACTGCTCGATCACGACAGCCACGTGGTGGCGGTGGACGATCTTTACGGCGGCACCTGGCGGCTGTTGGAAAACGTACGCAAGCGCAGCGCCGGGCTACAGGTGACCTATGTCGATCCGGCCGATCTTCAGGCGCTGGAACAGGCCATCACCCCGAAGACCCGTATGATTTGGGTGGAAACGCCCACCAATCCGCTGCTGAAGCTGGCGGATCTGGCGGCGATAGCCGCCATCGCCCGTCGCCATGATCTGATCAGCGTGGCGGACAACACCTTCGCCTCGCCGGCCCTGCAACGGCCGCTGGAGCTGGGATTCGATATCGTGGTGCATTCCGCCACCAAATATCTGAACGGCCACTCGGATGTGATCGCCGGGCTCGCCGTGGTGGGCGACAACAGCGATCTGGCCACGCGGCTCGGCTATCTGCAAAACGCGGTGGGCGGCATCCTCGATCCGTTCAGCAGCTTCCTGACCATCCGCGGCATTCGCACGCTGTCGCTGCGTATTGCGCGCCACAGTGAAAACGCCCTGCTGCTCGCCCGCTGGTTGGAACAACAGCCGCAGGTGGAGCAGGTCTATTATCCGGGACTGCCCAGCCACCCGCAGCATGAGCTGGCGCAGCGCCAGATGTCCGCCGCGGGCGGCATGATCTCGGTGCGTTTGCAGGGCGACGAAGGCTATGCCCGCGCGGTTATCCAGCGAACCCGGCTTTTCACGCTGGCGGAAAGTCTGGGCGGCGTCGAAAGCCTGATCAGTCAGCCCTTTGCCATGACCCACGCCTCCGTGCCGCTGGAAAAACGGCTGCTGAAAGGCATCACGCCGCAGTTGCTGCGCCTGTCCGTCGGCATTGAAAACCCGCAGGATCTGATAGAGGATCTGCGCCAGGCGCTCAATACGCAGGAAAATAACCTCTGATCGATGCGCTGTTTTCCGCCGGCCTATCGCCATTCTGAAGCCGCGCCACCGCACGCGCCCGACGCCGGGCGCGTCAAGGTTGTACAAGATAAAACATTTGTATAACTTTGCGCCCGGCGTTACCTTCTGACTATCCCTACATAACAATGGCTTCGTAAGCATTTATGGCAGTCTATACCATCGGCGAATTCGTTGAACAATGCGGCATCACGCCGGCTACGCTGCGCGCCTGGCAGCGCCGTTACGGTTTGTTGCAGCCGCAGCGCACGCCGGGAGGCCACCGGCTCTATAATGATGAAGACCTCAAGCAGGTGCAGCGCATCCTGGTCTGGCTGAAAAAAGGCGTCTCGATCGGTCAGGTCAAACCGCTGCTGGCCGACGGCGCGCACGGCTATGCGCCGGAAGATAACTGGCGCCGCTTGCAGGATAAAATGCTGGCGCATTTGCAACAGGGCCAGGTGTCCGCGCTGCGCCATCTTCTTTATGAAACGGGGCGCGAATATCCGCGCGCCGCGCTGGTGGATAACGTATTGCGCCCGCTGCGGATGCGGCTGAGCAGTAACCATGCCGCGGTACGCACGCTGCGCGCCGTGCTCGATGGTCAGATCGTCGGATACAGCGCGTTTTGTCTGGCAAGCAACCGCCGCCGTCGCGGACAGGAGGCCTTTCTGGCCGGCTGGCATTTACGCGATCACACGGAAGTATGGCTGGAAGCGCTGAAACGCTCTACCGCCGCGTTCCATTTCGACGTGCTGGGCGCCGCGCTTGACGACATCACGCCGGAAGTACAGCCGGACAAGCTCTGGGTGCTGGTTACCGCAGGCCCGCTGACCCAGGCGCTCCAACATCAGCTCGACGCATGGCTGACCAGCGGATTGCAGGTGGTGGTGGTCGCCCCCTGAGCGTCGCGAAAACCGCGTTCCCCGCCCACGGGTTATTTCTCCCCTGATGATTTGCTTTGCCGATATCGGCATATAGCGCCGTCGGATTTTCCATTACCCTGATTTCGCCCGCAATACAGAAGGTGAATGACGGATGGATTACTACATAGGCATTGATATCGGCACCTCGAAAGTGAAGTCGGTGCTGTTCGATTCCGCGTTCAATGAACATCAGATCGCCTCAGCCGCCAACGCCACCGAGACGCCTTTGCCGGGTTATGCGGAACAGGATATGGCCGGCTTATGGCAAGGCGTGCTGGCGACTCTGACCACGCTGGCGCGCTCCCCCCTGCTGCGGCATGGACGACTGAAGGCCATCGGGCTGGCGGGACAGGGGGAAGGCGTCTGGCTGAGCGACCGTCAGGGAGAACCGGTGCGTCGCGCCATCCTGTGGAGCGATACCCGCACGGCGCAACGCGTCGCGCAGTTGAAACAGGATCCGGCGCTTGAGGCCGCGTTTTTCGCCGCCACCGGCTCCCCGCTGTTGCCTTGCAACAGCAGCCTGATCCTGCATTGGCTGGCGCGGCATCAGCCCCAGTTGCTGAGCGCGGCCGACTACTTCTTTTTCGCCAAAGACTGGGTGCGTTTTCGCCTGACCGGCAGGGCCAACCTTGAATTAACCGATGCCGGCACCTCGCTGCTAGATCTGCGCAGCGAAACCTTGTCGGATACCGTCTTGGATACGCTGGAGCTGGGCGCGTTCCGTCCTCTGTTTCCGCCGCTGCTGCAACCGCAGGCGATCGCCGGCGCGCTGAGCGACGACATCGCCGCCCTCACCGGCCTGCCGGTTAACACCCCGATCGGCGCAGGCGCGCTGGACGTCTCCGCCGCGGCGCTGGGCATCGGCGCGGTGCGCGACGGGGATATTTTCACCATTCTCGGCACCACCTGCTGTACCGGGATTGTCTGTCGCGGACTGGCGCGCGTCAGCGCCAAAACGCGCTTTGTCGCTCATGCCTGGCCGGGACATTACCTTAACCTGTTCGCCATGCAGTCCGGCACGCCGAATATTGACTGGGCGCTGGCGCATCTGGCGGATACCGCCGACTTCGAGGAGCTTGGCGAGCGAATCAGCCGCATTGCGCCGGGCAGCGACGGCGTGTTTTATCAGCCTTATCTGAACGGCGAACGCGCGCCGTTTTACAGTCAGTCGGCGCGAGCGGGATTTTTCGGCATCGGTCAGCACACCACCAATGCGCACCTGTTGCGGGCGGTATTCGAAGGGCTGGCCTATGCTATCAAGGACTCGCTGACCGATTACCCTGACGGCGGCGATCTCTATATCGCCGGCGGCGGCGCGGCCTCGCCCTACTGGCTGCAAATCATCGCCGACTGCACCGGACGCAAGGTGATCGCCAGCCCGGCGAAAGAGCTCAGCGCTCGCGGCGCGGCGATGCTGGCCGCGCTGGCCGTCGGCGAAAAAATCGTACCGTCCGATCTGGCGGGCAACCAGGGTCGGCAGACGTTTGCGCCCAATCCGCGCGCGCATCGCCATTACCAGACGCTGTTTCCGGTCTTTCGCCAGTTGCGCGACCAGTTGCAACCCCTGTGGCAGGCCCGCGAACAGGCGCTGAACCAGCTTGCAGAAGGCACATTTCCATCATGAAAATCATTTTTACCGCCGAATATGCCGGCGACCTCGATCGGTTTCGTCGTTTGGGCGAGTTGGTTTTAGACGGTTGGGCCGTCGGCAAGCCCAAACTCAGCGCCGCGGCGCTGATTGCGCTGGCGCGGGACGCGGAGATCCTCATCACCAGCTATGACGATATCACCGCCGAGGTGATTGCCGCCTGCCCGCGTCTGCGGCTGATTGCCTGTACCCGCGCCAACCCGGTGAATATCGACGTCGCCGCCGCCCGCGATCGCGCCATTCCGGTGATCTACACGCCGGGGCGCAACGCCGACGCCGCCGCGGAACTGACGCTGGCGCTGATGCTCAACGTCGCGCGCCATATTCCGCAGGCGCACGCGGCGTTAAAACGCGGCGAGTTCACCCGCGACGATCGGCAAAACAGCGCTACGCAGGCCGGTCTGCGGCAGGATGTGGTTTGGGACGTCACCAAAGAGAGCCCTTACGAGGTGTTTAAGGGCAGCGAGCTGCGCAACAAGGCGCTGGGGATCGTCGGCTACGGCAGCATCGGCAAACGAGTGGGCCGGCTGGCGCGGGCGTTCGGCATGCAATTGCTGATCGCCGATCCCTATGTCGCGGCGGAAGAAATAGACGAGCCCGGCGTGCGCAAAACCACGCTGGAGACGCTGTTCGCCGAATCTGATTTCGTCAGTCTGCACCTGAACAGCACCCCGCAGACCAGAGACCTGGTTAACGCCGCACTGCTCAACCGCATGCAGCCGCACGCCTACCTGATCAACACTTCGCGCGCGGCGGTAATACGGGAAGCGGATCTGATCGCCGCCTTGCGCGAGCGGCGGCTGGCCGGCGCCGCGCTGGACGTCTACGACAGCGAACCGCTGTGGCGGCATCATCCGTTCGTCACCGAATTCGACAACGTGGTGATCACCCCGCACATCGCCGGCGCCACGCGGGAAACCCTGAGCAAACACACCGCCATGATCGCCGCCGAGCTGGAGCGCTTTGTCAGCGGCGAACCGCTGTTGTATGCGTGGAAGTAGGTTGAGTGTTGACCCCCTCCTTGCCTCCCCCTTGATAGCTGTCTCTTAGTCACATATTTACCGATAACGGTATATGTAGGCTCAGTGTTATTTCGTGCGCGAGAAGGCCGTCATTTCTATGCTATGTCGCAGCACGCGCCCGACGCAGGGTGGTTCAAGCGCCACCACCCTACGAACCCGGGCTTGTGGCTAAATTATGCCGCTGCGCGGTGCCTTCGTCGGTATCAGGCTTAACGGACCGCTTGCGACACGTTCCCGACGTGGCGCAAGCTTTCGCCGCATCCATGCGGCTCATCCTAAGCCTGCTATCTCCTCAGCATAATTTTTTACGCCGCGTAACAACCAACCCCGTCAGCGCTCCCGCATTTGTGTATAAGAAAGAGCTGCTTGCGCAGGGGGATAGTCAACTCCCTCCCCTGCGAAGGGGAGGGTTGAGGTGGGGTAATCCCATAAACAGCGACAGGTCACAACGTCTTCGTTTGCGCCATAAATCGCTGGGTATGCTCCCAGTCGACGACGCCGGCGTCGGAACCCAGCCCGGTCGCCACCAGCGCCGAGACCGCCGAGCCGAGGCGGCAGGCGCGCTCAAGATCCCAGCCGCGCGCCAGCCCGGCGATAAACCCGCCGCAGTAACTGTCGCCGCAGCCGGTGGTGTCGGCCACCGCCACCTGATAAGCCGGAATATGCAAAGAGAAGTCCTGACCAAAGACGTAAGACCCCTCGGCGCCGGATTTGAAAATACAGACGCCGACGCCGCGCTCAAGAAAAAACGCCGCGCTGTCGGCCAGATTATCCCTGCCCGACAAAAAGGTCGCTTCCTGACGCGACGGCATAAAATAGTCGACATAGGGCAACAGCGGCGTCAATAGCGACAGCGTCGCGCTATCCGGCGCAATCAAATCCAGACTGGTGGTGACCCCGCGCGCTTTGGCATGGCGCAGCAGTCGGGCGCTCTGCCCCTGATCCATCCTCGCCAGCAGGCCGGTGCCGCCATGATGCAAAAAGCGCGTATCGCACACCGCGTCGAAATCCTGTTCCTCGATAAACAACCGATCGGACGCGCCGCGGTAATGCAACGCCGAACGCTCGCCGTCCGGGCGGATCGCCAGAATGGTGGCCGAGGTCTCCGCCTCGCGGGTACGCTGCACCAGCGAACAATCGATCCCCAGCCGCTGGTAGACGCCAAGAATAAAATCGCCCTTTTCATCTTCCCCCAGACAGGCGGCGGTAGCGGTGCGGATCCCCAACTTGGCGGCGTTCATCGCCGCGCCGCTGGCGGTGCCGGCCGGGTTCAGGCGGATCTGTTCGATGAAGCGCACATCGCCGCCGGCAGGCAGCTCGCTGACCGAACGACCGGCGACGTCCAGAATGGTTAATCCGACAAAAACCGCATCAAACTGACTCACATTGACTCCTTGATACCCATATAGATTCTGCCGACGCCGCTCACAGGCGCTGACGCAGACGCCCTTGCAGGAACGACAGCGCCAGCGCGACGACCAGAATAATGCCGGTCAGGGCGTCTTTTAGCATGAAATTTAATCCCATCAGATTCAGACCGTTGGCGATCATGCCGAGGAACAGGACGCCGATCAGCGTACCCGGCACGTTCGGCCGCCCATGCGCGTGAAACGCCGTACCGATAAATACCGCCGCAATGGCGTCCATCAGATAGGCCTGTCCCGCCAGCGGGGTGAACTGCCGCAGATTGGCGGATAAAATAACGCCGCCGACGGCGCAGGTTACGGAGGCGGCAATCAACAGCCAGAACAGCGACCGACGCACATTAACGCCGGCGATCAGCGCCGCCGGGGTGTTCAGCCCAATCGCGTGCAGGCGCTTACCGACGACGGCGCGCTCAAACAACAGGTAGTAAATGATTAATAGCGCCAGCACGATAAGGATCGGCTGCGGGATCCCCCACAGATCGCCGACCGCCAGTTGGTGATACTCCGGCGCCATGCGGCGATAGGCTATCGGGCCGCCGCCGTCGGTATAAATACGCTCGATGCTGCTGCCGATAAACCAGGTGCCCAGCGTGGCCAGAAAAGGTTTTATCCGGCAATAAATAATCAGCAATGCGTTCAGCAGACCGACCAGCGCGCCGCCGATTAGCGCCGCCAGCACCGCCGCCGGCCACGGCAGTTGATAAACCTTGAGCGCGATCAGCGCGAAGGCGGCGCCGAAATCCAGCGCCACCCCGACCGACAAATCAATCCCGCCGGCGGCGACCACCAACGTCATCGCCAGCGCCACGATCAGCAGCACCGCGCTGCCCTGCACCAGATTGGCCCAGTTGCCGAACGTCAGAAACAGCGGATTGCTCAGCGCAAAGAACAGCAAAAACGCCAGCAGAATCAGCAGAAAACCGTAGCGGACAAACAGCGTCAGCAGCGGATTGCCTTGCCGGAATAGGGCCGGGAAAGAAGGCATCACGTTCAGCTTCACGATCCGTTCCTCCGTTGCTGCAACGAGCCCGCGCCGAGCACCAGCAAAATCAACACACCCTTGATGGCGCCTACCCAGAAGATATCCACCCGCAACAGCGCCAGACCGTTTGATAACGCATTCACCAGCAGCGCCCCCAACAACGCGCCCCAGATAGTGACCACCCGGCGGCGGGAAAACGACGCGCCGATAAAGGTCGCCAGCACCATTTCCAGCAGCAGCGGCTCCGCCGTGCCGGGCGAACTGCCGGAGCCTTGCGCCAGCAGGGTTAACGAGGCCAGCGCCGCCGCCAATGCCGCCAGCAGATAGGAGCCGGTCACCAGCCCGCGGACGGACAGACCGGACATCTGCGCCGTTTCCGGATTGCCGCCGACCACCTGTAAATGTTGACCCCAGCGGCTATGGTGGACAATAAATTGAAACAGGATAAACACCAGCAGCATGAACCATACCGCCAGCGGCAAACCCAGCAGACTGTTATCGCGAAACGCCACGATAGCAGGATCAATGACGCTGATACGGCGTTGCCGGGTCAGCAGATTGGTCAGGCCGGTAAGCGCCACGGAACACGCCAGCGTCGCCAATAGCGGCGGCAGACGCACCAGCACCACCAGCAGCGCATTCAGCCCGCCCGCCAGCAGCGTAGCCGACACCGCCAGCAGCGTCAGCCATAGATAGCCGTCGCCGCCGTTGGTCAGCCCGTGGCTGACGATCGCCACCGCCAGCACCGCAATGGCCGGCAGCGACAGATCGATGCCGCCCGCCACCACATCATCGCCGCCGCCGGCGATCACGCACACCAGCCCGAAGCACAGGATCGCCAGCGGCGCCGTCTGACGCAAAATAATGGCGATGTTCTGCCAGGAGAGAAAGTACGGCGCCTGTACGCACAGGAACAGCAACACTGCGGCAAATAACAGCAGCGGGATTTTATCGAGCAGCGCCGACGGACGGGCGTCGGCCGACGGCAAACCGGCATCGCGTATCATATCGCTTCCTTTTCCCGGCCGCCGCTGGTCAGCGCCAGCAGCGTATCCAGCGAGAGTTGCTCGGTACCGACATCGGCGATCAGTTCGCCGCGCCACATCACCAGAATACGGTCGCACAGCCCCAGCAGTTCGCCGGCGTCGCTGGAAGAAACCATCACGCTGCGCCCCTGCTCCGCCAGTCGGCGGGTGAGCTGGTAGATTTCCGCTTTGGCGCCGATATCCACGCCCAGCGTCGGCTCATCAAGGATAAACAGCGAGGCGTCCGTGCTCAGCCAGCGGGCCAGAATCACTTTCTGCTGATTGCCGCCGCTCAGATAACGCACCGGCCGCTCCACCTCGCGCGGCCGGATATCCAGCTTATCGGCCAGTTGCCGCGCCCGCAGTTTCGCCTTTGCGCGCCGCAGCCAGCCGTGACGCGCCACCGCGGGCAGCGACGAGAGATTGATATTATCCGCCACCGACCAGGGCAAAATCAGCCCCAGGTGGCGGCGATCGCGCGGAACCAGCGCCATCCCCAGCGCGATGGCCTGTACCGGGGAGCGAATACGGCGCGCCACGCCGTTAATCAACAGGCGTCCGCCGCGCGCCGGCGTTAATCCATACAGCGCATCAATCACCGCCTCGCGCCCCGATCCGAGCAGCCCCGCGATGCCGACGATTTCACCATGCGCCACCGAAAAATTGACGGGCCGAAAATAGCGCCCGTCGGTAAGGCGATCCGCCTGCAAAAAGGGACGTCCGTCGGCAACGGCGCGTTGCGGCGGCGCGAACAGAGTGTTGATGTCGCGCCCCACCATCAGATGGATCATTCCGTCGATATTTTGCGCCGCCTGCGCCTCCAGCGTCGCGACCTTGCGACCGTTGCGCAATACCGTGACACGGTCGCAAATATCAGCTATCTCATTGAGATAATGGGAAATATAGATAATAGCGATGCCGCGCTGCTTCAACGCCAGAATAGTCTGTAGCAATTGACCGGCTTCCCGCGCCTCCAGCGGCGCCGTCGGTTCGTCAAACACCACCAGCCTGGCGTCGCCGTCGATCAGCGCCCGCGCAATCTGCACCAGCTTGCGTTCAGCCAGACTTAAATCGCGAATTAACCGGTCGGCATCCATCGGCAGATTCAGCGTCTGCCGAAAGAAACGCTCGGCCTCACGGCGCATCGCCCGTCGGTCCAGCCCCAGCCAGCGATGACGGCGCTCCTGACCGATAAACACCGATTCCGCGACGGTGAAATGCGGGATCAGATGTAATTCCTGATGAATCACCCGTACGCCGTGAGCATGCACGACGGCGGGCGTCACAGGATGCACCGGCTGACCGTCGAACAGGATGGAACCGCTATCCGGGGCATACACTCCGGCCAGGATCTTGATCAGGGTGGATTTTCCGGCGCCGTTTTCGCCAATCAGGCCGTGGATCTCGCCCGGCGCGGCATGCAGCGAAACATCCTCCAACGCAGCAACGCCGGCGAAGCGCTTGTTAATCCGCGTCATCACCAGCCCCGCGGAGGCCGGCTCCGACGCGCCTGCATTCGCCGTCATGATTACTTCAGTTCGCCGTAGCCGAGTTGCTTATAGGCCGCTTTCGCCTCGGCTTCGCCTTTCACCGGCAAGACCGGCACAAAGGTTTGCGGCAACAGCGTTTCGCCGGCAAAGTAATGCGCCACGTTCTTCGCCGACAGCGAGCCAATCAAATGCGGCTGCTGCGCGACGTTGGCGACGAACGGACTGCCCTGCTCCGCCATGATTTCCAGCGTTTCCGGGCCGGCGTCGATCGCCGTCACCTTCACGTCCTTGTCGCGTCCGGTCTCTTCCAGCGCCTGCACCACGCCGATGGCCGGCTGATCCCAGCAGGCGACGTGAATCGCATCCAGCGTGCCTTTCGGATGCTGGCTCAGCAGCTCAAGGGTTTTCTTACGCGCATCTTCCGGCGAATTGGAGTATTGCTCCGCCAGCTCCGGCTGAATAATTTTGATGCCGGGATAGTCCTGCAACACGTATTTCCACAGATCGTAACGAATGCCGCAAATGCGCAGCGAGTTGGAGAACGCATTGAACACCGCGACATTGCCCTTGCCGCCCAGCACATCCGCCGTGTAGCGGCCGATGGTCGAACCGATGGCGTAATTGTCGGAGGTGGTGTTGTTGATGGAGTACGGCGAAACGTGATCGACGGTAAAGACCGGGATGCCCGCGTCGCGCAGCGCCTTGAACTTGGGCTCTACCGCGCTGTCCCCCAGAATGCTGATGACCGCATCCACCTTGCGCGCCAGCAAAATATCGTGGTTATTGGCATGCACCTGATTGTCGCGTCCGCCGTCCACGCCCACCACGCTGCCGCCCAGTTTTTCTATCTCCGCCGTGGCTCCTTTATAAGCCTCGCGATCCCAAAAATGCTGTGTTCCCACCACAGCCACGCCGATGGTTTTTCCCTTGAGCGAAAGCGCCTCATCCGCTGCCTGCGCGCTGCCGGCCAGACCAAGCAGTAACGCCAGCGATCCCAAACGACGAAAATGAACGATCATGGTTTTCATCCTGATTTTTATACAGTTAATAGCGGTAAATGATGCTAACAGTAGAAAAATTTAAATCTAAATAACAAAAGTGATAATCGCTATTAACTAATCGGGATTGGTGTTAACGAGTGGTTGAAAATATTAACATATTCGTTTTTTTTCTTGGAAAATGCTGGAATAAGATATAAATAAAGCGTCTTGTTTTTTACCCCTATAAAGATGATGGTTAACGGATTCTTGCTAACGGCCTGAGGTAACAACCATGACCACACTCTCTATTTTTCAGCGTCCGCAAACAGCCCAACCGGTTCAACAGTTGACCCGCTTCGACGAGATCGCCGCGCTGCTTGCCGGCGCCGGCATTCAACTGGAGCGCTGGCCGACCGACGGCATCAGCCATGACGCCGACAGCGAAGCGCTGCTGGCGCATTTCCGCGCGGATATCGAACGACTCAAACAACAGGAAGGCTATACCTCGTCGGATGTGATCAGCCTGACGCCGGACCACCCGCAACGTCAGGAACTCCGGGAGAAATTTCTGCATGAGCACACCCACAGCGAAGATGAAGTGCGCTTTTTCGTCCACGGCAGCGGCACCTTTTTTGTGCCGATTAACGACCGCGTTTTCCGCCTGACCTGCGAAGCCGGCGATCTGCTGCGCGTGCCGGCCAATACGCCGCACTGGTTCGACAGCGGCGAATACCCGGATTTTGTCGCTATCCGCATCTTTACCAACCCGGCGGGCTGGGTCGGTCATTTCACCGGCAGAGAGACCTTCCACTGACCGACGCGGCAATGCCCGCCGCCGCCGAGGTATCCTTTACTGCGTTTACGGCCGGATCGCTTTATACTACCCGGCCATAATGATCATCAGCGGCGGGAATCATCCGGTAATGATAAATAACGATGTATTACGTAGCGTGCGCTACATGCTAAATCTGAATAACGAACAATTGATTGAAATTCTGGCGCTGATGGACGTCAGCGTCACGCCGCAGCAAATGGCCGCGTTCGTCAAAAAAGAAGAGGAAGAGGGCTGCCAGCTCTGCCCGGATGTGCTGATGGGCGCGTTTCTCGATGGGCTGATTATCCACAGGCGTGGCAGAGACGACAGCCGCCCGGCCCCCAAAATCGAACGCCGGATCACCAATAACATCATCCTGAAAAAACTGCGCGTGGCGTTCGCGCTGAAAACCACCGATATTCAGGAGATTCTTCAGTCGCAGGATTTCCGCCTGTCGCAGCCGGAACTGACCGCCATGCTGCGCGCGCCGGAACATAAAAACTACCGCGCCTGCGGCGATCAGGTGCTGCGTTATTTCCTGAAAGGATTGGCGGTGCGTCTGCGCAAAGGCTGATTGCCGACGGCCGTAGCCTTACATCCGGCTACGGTTGCCTGAAACATTCCTCTATCGCGCCCTTAACCTTGATTTCAATTTTGTCGAATGAACCGGCGGCGCGCCAGCCCACCTCGATGGGATAACGGCTCAAACCGACCGGACACGGCAACAGGCGTAATCCGCCGTTGCCGGCAATGGCCAGCGCGGCATGCGCCGGGATAGTGGCTATCGCCGGCGATCCTTTCAGCAGATACGGCAGCGCGGCGAAATGGGTAGTGGCGGCCGTGACATGACGCTTCAAACCGGCAGCCGCCAGCGCCTCATCCACAATGCCGATAAAACCGCCGGATGAGATCAGGATGTGATCGCTCGCCACAAAGCGTTCCAGGTCCATGCGCTCATCGGCCGGATGAAATGCAGGATCGACCAGACAGGCATACTCCCCTTCCCCCACCCACGCGTGGCTCAACGCGCGGCTGGAAAAGCCGCCGGACGTAATCGCAATATCGATTTGGCGCTCCATCAGCGCGCTCGACACAATCTGGCTATGCGTCTGACGAAAAATCAGCCGCAGTTTTGGCGCCCGTTCAGCCATAATGGCGATCAGCCGGGAGCCGATGGCGATTTCAAAGTCGTCGGAAAGCCCGATAATCAGCGAGCGCCCTTCATAGCTTTCGGCCTGCGGGGAGACCATCGACAGGCTTTGGCGAAACCGGTTTAACGCCTCCGTCACGACGGGTTTTAGCTGACTGGCCAGCGGCGTCGGCGCCAGCCCGTGGCCGGTACGCTGAAACAATTGCTCGCCATACAGCTCGCGCAGACGGGCAAGCGAGGCGCTGACCGCCGACTGGGTGACATGCAGACGGATGGCGGCCCGGCTGGCGCTGCCTTCTTCATACAGCGCTTCAAACACTTTTAACAGGTTCAGGTCGGCCCTGACGATATTCATATCATTCATATCGATTAGCAACCATTCGCTCTTCATTGGTAACAGCGCATTCTATATCATCAGGTCTCCGTCCCTTCAGAGGTTTTTTGCCATGACCCAATCCATCGTCGCCGCGCTGCAAATCGGCGCTTTGCCCAGCGGTAAAGCCGATACGCTGAAACTCATTCTTTCCTATGAAAAAGCCATCGCCGCCAGCGGCGCAAAACTGGTGGTGCTGCCGGAAGCCGTGCTCGGCGGTTATCCCAAGGGCGAGATATTCGGTACGCATCTCGGGTATCGGTTACCGGAAGGACGGGAAGCGTTCGCGCGCTATTTCGACAACGCCATCGAAGCGCCCGGCGAGGAAACCGAGGCGCTGGCCGGTTTATCCGCCCGCACCGGCGCGGCGCTGGTGGTCGGCGTCATCGAACGGTCCGGCAGTTCGTTATATTGTTCATCGCTGTTTTTCGAACCGACGCTGGGACTGGCGGCGAAACACCGCAAACTCATGCCGACCGGCACCGAACGCCTGATCTGGGGTCAGGGCGACGGCTCCACGCTGCCGGTGGTTGAGACGGAGGCCGGACGCATCGGATCGGCGATCTGCTGGGAAAACCATATGCCGCTGCTGCGCACCGCCATGTATGCCAAAGGCGTGGAGATCTGGTGCGCGCCGACGGTCGACGAACGCGATATGTGGCTGTGCTCCATGCGTCATATCGCGCATGAAGGACGGTGTTTCGTGGTCAGCGCCTGTCAGGTGCAACCCTCGCCGAAAGAACTGGGGATCAGCGTCGCGGGTTGGGATGAAAACCGGCCGTTGATTCAGGGCGGCAGCGTGATCGTCGGCCCGCTGGGCGATATTCTGGCCGGCCCGTTCAAAAACGAGAGCGGTCTGATCAGCGCGGAAATCGATACGCGTGAGCTTAAACGCGCCCGTTACGATTTCGATGTGGTCGGTCACTATGCCCGCCCCGATGTGTTTGAGTTAAGCGTGGACGAACGCGCCAGGCCGGGCGTGAAATTTATTCGCGACTAATCGTCTGATAATAAGCCGGGCGACGCGGCGCCCGGCCCCGCCTATTCATGCGGCGGATAAACGTGACCCGTAACGCATTCAGAAAATACGTCGCAGGCTAGACTCGGATGATTCAATGATTCGTTTTACTCCATGATTCAATTGAAGAGAGGGAACTACTATGGGAATGCTGTCGTCTTTCCGTGCAGGAGCAAGTCTTTTCGGCGTCAAATCGCCCGCCAGCGGCGTCTATAACTGTGATGCGTTACCCGCCTCGTTGAGTAAAATCGGCCTTTCCGCCCCCTCGGGGCTGCTGTTCGCGTTCGTGCCGCCCGATGCCGATTTCGCCAGGGTCAATAGCGCCTGGCAGCGGTTTTCAGACGACGACCTGACGGTTATCGCCCTTTCATCCTCCGGCGCGCTGTGCAGCCGTCCGCAGACCTCGACCTATTGCGCAATGAGCGGAAGCCAGGGAAGTTGGCTATGGTTGCCGCAGACATTGATCGCCCGTCATGAAGTTCACGTTATTGATTTGCATGTACAGGGAAAGGCCGGCGCCGGCGAGCGAGTGGCGGCGATTCGTCAGGAACTGGAGCGGCTCAATCTCAAGATGCCGCTTTCCGCCGATCGCACTTTCGCCATGATTTATTGCGACGGCCTGTCGGCCTCAGAAGGTTTTCTGATGCAGGCATGGTATGACAGCGGCCGCTTTCCCTGCCTGGCGATTGGCGGCTCGGCCGGCGGCAAGCTCGACTTCAGCGCCACCTATATCGGTCGCCGCGACGGCGTGCTGCAAGGCAAGGCCGTGCTGGTGTTTTGCCAGATGGCTGAAGGGAAATCCTTTGCGCCGTTCAAGAGCCAGAACTTTACCCCTACGGAGCAAAGCTGGCTGGTCGCGGAGGCCGATCCGGTGGCCCGCACCGTCCGGTCGGTTTTCGACGCCAACGGACGGCCCCAGCCGATCGTCAGCGCGCTGGCCGAATACCTGCGCTGTCGACCGGAGCAAATCGCCGATCAACTGACAGGGAAAACCTTCGGGGTGAAGGTCGATAACGAATATTTTATTCGTTCGATCGCCGCCATTCACCCCGACCGCATCGCGTTCTTCTGCGATTTAGCGTTCGGCGATCGCCTGTATCTTCTTCAGGCAACGGACTTTGTCGCCGCCACCCGCCATGACTGGCAACGGTTCCTGGCCGATAAGGGCAAACCCACGGGTCTGCTGCTGAATGACTGCGTGTTGCGCAGGATGAACAACGCCGCCAGCCTGGAACACGCCGGCTTCTTTGATCAGGTGCCGGCCGCCGGTTTTTCCAGCTTTGGCGAGATTTTCGGCGTCCCCATCAACCAAACGCTATCCGCGCTGGCGTTTTTCGATCACGACGTCAAAGCCATGACGCATTTTCCCATCGAATACGCGGCCTACGCCGGCCACTATGCCCAGCGGGCGCTGCGGCGCTGGGAAGCCATGCACGGCATCCAGTCCGGCGTGATCCAGCGGGTCGTCGCTTATCAGGAAGAACTCAACCCGCTGCTGACGACGCTGCCGCAGTTGGAGCACGCCACGACCCGGCAGACCGAAACGTTGGACATCGCCGAGTCCAGCATCCGCGCCATCAGCGCCGCGGCCATGCAGACGCGCACGGCGCAAAACAATCTGGAGCAGGAGCTAAACCAACTGGAACAGATTTCTCTCGGCATCACGCAGATCACTGTCGGCATCAGCGCGATAGCCGATCAAACCAACCTGCTGGCGCTCAATGCCGCCGTAGAAGCCGCACGCGCGGGCGATGCCGGCCGCGGCTTCGCCGTGGTGGCCGACGAGGTCCGGCGTCTGGCCCGCTCTTCCAAAGAACAGGCCGACGCCACCAGGCAGAATATCCGTTCGGCGGTCGACACCATTGAGCGTATCCGCAACGTCGCCGCGCAAACCGTCAGCACCACGCAGGATATGGCGAATCAAAGCATTTCAGCCGCCGACCAGATCGCCGTCATGAGCACCGAAACCAGTCAGGAGCGTCATAACGTAACCGCCAATATGGGACGTTTGAAGGAAGCGGCCAAAGGAATGGATGCGATGCATGAGGCGGTCGAGCAATTGACGACCCTGCAACGCCTGACGTCGTCTTAATACACCCCGTCGAACCGGCGACTGCGGCGCAGTCGCCGGATGCGCATCAAGGGAATGCGCCGATGACGGCCGAAAAACACATTCGCCAAAAGATTATTAACAAAACATTAACTCGATCTAAACCTTGGAATCCAATAGAATCTTCCGCCCCAATTCGCTATCTCATAACTCGACTCTGCGGCCGGGCGCGGCGACCGTTTCCCGCAGCAATTCGCGGCAGGGAAGACGCGAACAAAATGACGGGTAGACACAACAACCCTCCTCCGAAACAAGACGCTCTTCGTTAGGGAAGAATAAAATGGCAAAGGATATTTATGAATAAGTTGAAAAATATGAAGCTCAGCTCAATGCTGGGCGCCGGTTTTACCTTAGTGATTTTACTTGGCCTGCTCACCGCGATTTTCGGGCGCGGCCAGTTGGTCAGCGTAGCGAACCATATGGACTATCTGGCGAATACCCGGCTAACCAACCTGATCTTGATGCAAGAAATCAAAGATAATATGAATACCGCGTCACGATTGATTCGCGACATGGCTTTATATACCGATAAGCATCGTATTCAGGAAAGCAATCAACAAATTGAGCGCCTGATCGTTAGTGATAACGAACGAATGACGCTGCTGGATAAGAACCTGAAGCTCAAACGCTCGCGCGAGCTGCTGGATAATCTGAATTCGACCCGTCCGGCGTACTCGGAAGCGGTCAAAAAGGCGATTGAGATGAGCTTGTCCGGTGAGCAGGAAAGCGCGCGCGCCTATATTCTGGCTGAAGTGATCGAACCGCAGAACCGGGTGATCGCGGCGCTGGACGCAATGATCCAGGAGCACAAGGCCGATACCATCGCGATGTCGCATCGCTTTATGGATGAGGCAAAATCGACGGGAACGTTGCTGCTGATCGTCACCGCCATCAGCGCGCTGATTGGCGCGCTGATCGCCTGGCTGATTACCCGTACGGTTAAAAGCCAGTTGGGCGGCGAACCCGCCTATGCGGCGCAAATCGCCCATCAGGTGGCGGAAGGCAATCTGTCCATGCAGGTCGCGCTGCGCCAGGGCGACGCCGGCAGCCTGCTGGCGGCCATGAACGACATGCGCGAACAGCTGCTCGTGATGGTTCATCAGGTACGGCAGAGCAGCGAATCCATCGCCACCGGCGCCAGAGAAATCGCGGCCGGCAGCACCGATCTGAGCCAGCGTACGGAAGAACAGGCCGCCAGCCTGCAACAAACGGCCGCGGCGATGGAACAGATGAGTCAGACCATTCGTCAAAACGCCGATACGGTACGCACCGCGACCCAGTTGGCCAACACCACCAGCGCCACGGCCGCGCAGGGCGGACAGGCGGTGGGGAATATCGTCCAGACCATGCAGGAAATCAGCGGCAGCTCGCAGAAAATCGGCGATATCATCGGCGTGATCGACGGTATCGCCTTCCAGACCAACATCCTTGCGCTGAATGCCGCCGTAGAAGCCGCCAGAGCGGGCGAGCAAGGCCGCGGTTTTGCCGTGGTCGCAGGCGAAGTCCGCGCGCTGGCGCAACGTTCCGCATCGGCCGCCAAAGAAATCAAGGATCTGATCGGCGCAAGCGTCGCGACGGTGGAAAAAGGCGCGTCATTGGTCAGCGGCGCAGGCGCCACCATTGATGAACTGGTGCAGCAGGCCCGCCACGTCGCCGGATTGATTGCCGAAATCGGCGTCACGACGGAAGAGCAAGAGCACGGCATCGGCCAGATTAACGACGCCATCACCCAGTTGGATCAGGTGACCCAGCAAAACGCCGCGCTGGTTGAACAATCCGCCAGCGCCGCGGACAGCCTCAGCGACCAGTCCGCCAGACTGGTGGAACTGATGAGCGCGTTCAATATCGGCGACACGCGCGGCGCCTCCCCGGCGCCGGCGTTGAAAAAACCCGCGCCGACGCGGCTGGCGTCAGCGGCCGGCGACTGGCAACGCGTTTAATTCTCCGGCGGGTAGATTGCTTTTTATCACGCGCAACGCGGGTTGGCCGGCGACAGCCCGCCCGCGTCAATATGCCGACGGCCCACCCGGCGGCAACTTGCAGTATGATGGTTACAGGTCGGATAAAGATCCGTATTCTGCTGTTTTCCTACCCATTGAAGGTGCCAAAACATGAAACTTTTCATTTATGAACACTGCCCGTTCTGCGTCAGAGCCAGAATGATTTTCGGTCTGAAGGCGATCCCCTTCGATCTGTCCGTCATTATGGAAGGCGACGTTGAAACCCCGACCCGCATGGTCGGACGTAAGGTGGTTCCCATCCTTCAGAAGGATGACGGCAGTTTTATGCCGGAAAGCATGGATATCGTTCATTATGTCGATAACATCAGCACGCCGCTAATCGCGGACAAGCCGGTCGATGCCGCCATTGAAACATGGTGCAAAGCCGCCTCCGGGGTAATTTTCAACCTGGCGGTGCCGCGTTTCACCAAAGCGGATTTCAAAGAGCTGGCTACGCCTGAAGCGCGTGAAGCCTACCGTCTGCGCGAAGAGAAAGCCTTCGGCGATCTGGATGCGCTGATCGCCGACAGCCCGGCGCTGATCGCCGAAGCGCAGCGCAAACTGACGGAGCTTGAGCCGCTATTGGCCGATAAACAGACGATTGCCACCACCGACTTTATTCTGTTCCCGCTTCTGCGCTCGCTGAGCATTGTGAAAGGCATTCACTTCGGACCGCACGTCGCCGGCTACCTGACGCGCGTCAGCGATGCCGGCAAGGTTGATCTGCTGACCGCTCAGGCCAGATAAACGCGGCAAACCTCATTTCACCTGTCAACCGACGATCAACAAACGATGTCAAAGCAAGAAAAAACGCCATGGCGGCATCAGCGGAAAACCCCTGACTATCGATTTTCGCTGGCTAATGAGCGTACGTTTCTCGCCTGAATCAGAACCGCGCCGGCCTTTCTGGCCGGCGCGATCGCTATCGACCAATTCACCGTAACGACCGCTTTTCCTGCGCGCGACAAAATAAAACGTTTCCCCGGGCGGAAATCATGCCTTATAATTGAGAATGAACGTTCATTCTCATAATTAACAAAACGCGATAAGATCGTCCGCCAAGTTGATTACTGTTTGTCTGGGTGAACGTTGCAACATTGGAGAGACTATGCAAAAAACCATCAGCAAATCAGAACGAATAACCGCCCGCCGCGATCAGATCATCGCGGCGGCGCGCTTTTGTTTTCGCCGTGCGGGATTCCATGGCGCGGGGATGGCGGCCATCGCCTCGCAAGCGAACCTTAGCGTCGGCCAGATATATCGCTACTTCGCCAACAAAGACGCCATCATTGAGGAAATGGTCAGCCAGATCGTGAACAATAAATTACAGCTTCTCAGGCTGAGCGGCGATCATTCCGCGCAAATGATAAAAATGCTGGCGGAGCGCATTCTGGTGGGCGATGAGAAAACCCGCGAAGATGATAATGCGCTGATGCTGGAAGTGACCGCCGAAGCCACGCGCAATCCTCGCGTCGCGGCGATCCTGCAAGAAGCCGATAACAAGCTGTTCCAGCAGGCGACCGAGATGCTGCAACAGCGTTATCCCGCCTTGAGCGCGCCGCAAATCGCCGCGCGCGTTGAATTAATGGCCGTCTTGTCTGAAGGCACGGCGTTTCGCGCCGTGACCAGCCAAAAGGCCTCGCCGGATATGTTAAGTCAGCTTTATCAGCATATCTTCCATCACTCTTTCCCTGAAACCACCGTCAATGAATAAAACCACGCAATCATCCCGTTTGGGTTACGCACTGGTACTGGGGCTGCTTGCGACGCTTGGCCCTTTATGTACCGACCTCTATCTGCCCGCGCTGCCGGAATTGGCCTCGGAACTGTCGACGACCACCGCCGCCGCACAGTTAAGCCTGACCGCCGGCCTGCTGGGTTTGGGCGTCGGCCAGCTGATTTTCGGCCCTCTCAGCGACAAACTGGGGCGCCGGCGACCGTTGCTGATCTCCCTGTTTATTTTGCTGCTGGCTTCGGTTTGGTGCGCGCTGGCGCAGGATATTAATCACCTGATCGTCGCGCGGGTTATTCAGGGGCTGGCCGGCGCCGGCGGCGCCGTTTTGTCGCGCGCGGTAGCCCGCGATCTCTATTCCGGCCATGAGTTGACCCGCTTCTTCGCCTTGCTGATGTTGATCAACGGTCTGGCGCCGATCGTCGCCCCGGTCATGGGCGGCGTGTTACTGAGCATTATCGACTGGCGGGGAATATTTATTGCGCTGGCGGTGATTGCCGTTTTGCTGCTGTTGCTTGCCGCCCTGCGCCTGCCCGAAACCCTTCCGCCGCAGCGCCGGGTGACCGGCGGCGTGGGAACGCTGGTCCTGTCGGTCGCCAGCCTGCTGACGCAGCGCCAGTTTATGGGGCTTTGTCTGGCTCAGGGCTTCGCCGGGGCCGGGATGTTTGCCTATATCGGCGCCTCGCCGTTTGTCTTGCAGGAGATCTATCGGCTTAGCCCGCAGATGTTCAGTTTATGTTTTGCCATCAATGGCGTGGGATTGATATTTTCCGCCCAGATATCCTCACGCTTGAGCGGTCATTTTGGAGAAATACCGGTGCTGAAGGTCGGGCTGGTTATCGCCGGCGTATCGTCGCTGCTGTTGCTGCTGGCGACCGCGCTGCAAGCATCGCTGATCTGGCTGCTGATCCCGCTGTTCTTTACCATTATCATTATCGGTATCGTCGGCCCCAGCGCATCGGCATTGGCGATGCAAAGTCAGGGAGATAAAGCGGGCAGCTCCTCGGCGTTACTTGGCGTCAGCATGTTCACCCTGGGCGCCGTCAGCGTTCCGCTGACCGGACTATTCGGCACTTCCGCGCTGTCCATGGCGCTGGTGATCGCCATCTGTTATGCGCTGGCCATCGCGTCGTTTGTCTTGCTGGCGCGCCGGACGAGCTAACATATGCGCCTGCCGCCGGCAGACTCTAACGCTTGTGATGCCTGCCCCCCTCTGCGTTATTCCCTGCGCACAAAAACAGCGGGCATGTTTTTGAACGCCGCCGAAGAGATGGGGCGAGTAACCGGGAATCAGTCAATGACTATCTCCGGTTTCAGCATGTGATCCCCGCCTACTACTGCGGGGATGACGGGGATAATTCCCCGCCAGTTCGCGATCAGATTGCGCTTTCGGGGAACAGGAACGGATTGATGCTGCTGCGGGAAAAGCCTTCTTCTTCCATTTTCACGTCCAGCACCAGCGACGCCAGATCGTCGGCCACCGCTTCCACCCGGTGATCTTTTTCCTGATACAGGATTTTCAGATAGGTGCCGCAGTTGCCGCAGCTTTCCGCTTTAACGGCGGCATTTTCGCTGTCCAGCGACCAGTAGTTCAGATCGCTCGACTCCTCGCAGTTGCTGCATTTCACCCGCACCATGTGCCACTCGCTTTCACACAGATTGCAGTGCAGATAACGCAACCCGCTGCCGGCGCCGAGCTGCACCACGCCGGAAACCGGCATACTGCCGCACACCGGGCAAAACTGACGGTGTTCGCCCGGCTCCGCCCGCGCTTTACCGGGGATTTGGCTGGCCATCTGCGCCCAGAATAACGACAGCGCGGCCCAGATAAACGGCGCTTTATCGTTAATTTCCGCGCCGAACTCATGGTTAAACAACGCGGTCGCCATGGTTTCCAGCTCTTGCGCCGACGACTTCTCCAGATTTTCCAGCGTCGCCAGCACCTGCCCGTCCGCTTCCGGTTTCAGCTCTTCGATCAGCGCGCGCAGCAGGGCGTGCCAATGTTCATCGCGGGGAAACGCCGAAATATCCAGCGGGGGACGATTGCCGGCCTGTTTGAGTACCTCGGACAGATCCATCCGCAACGGATGATCGTGCAGCACTTTCCGCTGCGCCTCCACCACGGCGGCGGCGAACGTCAGATAATCCCCCAGCGGATGCGCCTGCGCCAACTGCCGCAGCCGCTCGGCGCGGCTGCTGTATAAACTTTTCAAATTAGCAAAAAGCAACGGCGGGATATGTCCCACCGATGCTGAAGTTTCATTACTTTCTAACTGTTCCTGAGGAACAATACGGATACTCATCAGGGTTATTTTTCCTGTTGTTTACGTTGTAACTCGCGATACCAGCGCGGGTGATGTTTTTTCGCCCAGGCGGCCGGCACCCAGCCTTCCACCATAGCGGTTATCGTCCCTTTCACCCACAATGCCGCATAGATATGCACCATGATAACGAGGATAAGCCCAACCGCCGACAGCGAATGAACCAATAAAGCCAGACGTAAAACCGGAATGGGGAACGCGTCGGCAAAATAGGGCCGCCACATGACCACGCCGCTCGCCAATAGCAATACGAGGCTGATAATGGCTAACCAGAATACGCATTTCTGGCCGAAATTATACCTGCCCGTGTCGCCGACTTCCTCATTTCTGGCGATTTTATGAATATTTTTAGCCCATTCGATGTCGTCGCGATTGATCAGATTGTGTTTCCAGTAGCGGAAAAACATCAGCAGAAACGCCGCAAACATCACCACGCCGACAAACGGGTGCAGAATGCGCGCCAGTTGCGCCGTTCCCAGGATATTCATCATCCAGTTGAGCGAAGGAAAGAAAAAACCTAATCCGCTGATGGCGGCGAACACGAAACAGAAAGCCACAATCCAGTGATTAATGCGCTCCGGCGCGCTATAGCGCTGAATCCGATTATTCTTCTTCATGTTGCTTATCCTCATGATGCGCCTCATCCGCGTCCTCTTCATCGTCTTCTACGCGATTCGGCCCCACGCCGACATAGTGGAATACGCTGGCGGCGAATGTAGCGGCAAAACCGATGGCCGCCAGCGGTTTCCAGATCCCTTTCCAGAAAGTCACCGTCGGGCTGATGGCCGGGTTATCCGGCAGGCCGTGATAAAGCTGGGGTTTATCCGCATGGTGCAGAACATACATAACGTGGGTGCCGCCGACGCCGGCCGGATCGTACAGTCCGGCATTTTCATAACCGCGGCTGTTGAGATCGAGGACGCGCTCCGCCGCCAGATCTTTCATCGCCTCTTTGGTGCCGAAATGAATGGCGCCGGTCGGGCAGGTCTTGACGCAGGCCGGCTCCTGGCCCACCGCCACGCGGTCTACGCACAGCGTGCATTTGTAGACGCGGTTGTCCTCTTTGTTCATACGCGGTACGTCAAACGGACAGCCGGCGATGCAGTAGCCGCAGCCGATACAGTGTTCGGACTGAAAATCGACGATACCGTTGGCATACTGAATAATGGCGCCTTCCGACGGGCAGGCTTTCAGGCAGCCCGGATCGGCGCAGTGCATACAGCCGTCCTTGCGGATCAGCCACTCCAGTTTGCCCTTCTCCTCCACTTCCGAGAAACGCATCACCGTCCAGGATTTGGCGGTTAAGTCGGTCGGGTTATCGTACACGCCGACGTTATGCCCCACCTCGTCGCGAATATCGTTCCATTCGGAGCAGGCGACCTGACAGGCTTTACAGCCGATACAGGTGGTCACGTCGATCAGCTTGGCGACTTCCTGCTGGTGATCGCGCGCCTGCGGCGGCGGCGTCAGGGAATTTGTCGCGGAGCGACGGATAATATCTTGTGATTGCATGGCCATAATTTTTCTCCGCTACGCCTTTTCCAGATTAACCAGGAACGCCTTGTATTCCGGCGTCTGGGTATTGGCATCCCCGACGTGCGGCGTCAGGATATTGGCCAGAAACCCTTTCTGCGTGGTGCCTTCGAACCCCCAATGACAAGGCACGCCGATGGTTTCCACCGGTCGCCCTTCGATCATCAGCGTGCGGATGCGTTTGGTGACCACCGCTTTCGCCTTGATATAACCGCGTTTGCTGCTGAGCTTCACCATGTCGCCGGCGCGGATGCCTTTCTGCTCGGCCAGCGCTTCGCCGATTTCGACAAATTGCTCCGGCTGGACAATCGCATTCAGCCGCGCATGTTTGGTCCAGTGACGAAACAGTTCGGTAATGGAGTAGGTGGTCGCCACGTAGGGAAATTCAGACGCCGCGCCCATGCGTAGCCGGTCGGCCTCATACAGGCGGGCGGCCGGGTTAAAACGGGTATTTTCATGCAGCGGACTTTTCGCCAGCGGCGATTCGACCGGCTCGTAGTGTTCCGGGAACGGCCCGTCGGTCAGCTTATCGATGCCGAACAGGCGCCCCATGCCTTCCGCCTGCAAGATGAAAGGCCCGACGCCGCTGCCGGGCGCCGCATTGCCATAATCGGGGATATCGATCCCCTGCCAGCGCTGCCCGTCCCAGCGCAGGATTTCACGTTTCGGATCCCAGGGTTTTCCCTGCTCGTCGGCCGAGGCGCGGTTGTACAGAATGCGGCGGTTTTGCGGCCAGGCCCAGGCCCACCCCAGCGTGCTGCCCAGACCCGATGGATCGGCGTTATCGCGCCGCGCCATCTGATTGCCCTGCGCGGTCCAGCAGCCGGTATACACCCAGCAGAAACTGGCGGTGGCGCCGTCATCGCGCAGTTGCGAAAAGTCGGCCAGCAGTTGCCCTTTTTTCAGCACCAGATTGCCCTGCTCGTCGTACAGATCTTCCAGCGCGTAACCGTTGCCCTCTTTCGCCACCTCTTCCGGCGTCGGATCTTCCGGATTGAGGTAATTCCAGGCCATATTAAGCACCGGCTCCGGGTTGGCGCCGCCCTCTCTGGCGTACATTTCCCGCAGGCGCAGAAAAATGCCCGCCAGAATCACCCCGTCATGGCGCGCTTCCGCCGGCGGCTCCGCGCCTTTAAAGTGCCATTGCAGCCAGCGCCCGGAATTCACTATCGAGCCGTTTTCTTCGGCAAAGCAGCTGGACGGCAGGCGGAACACTTCCGTTTGAATACTGGCGCTGTCCACCTCGTTGAGTTCGCCGTGGTTTTGCCAGAAATTGGAGGTTTCCGTCGCCAGCGGATCGATAATCACCAGAAATTTCAGTTTTTTCAGCGCGTCACGCGCTTTGTTCGAGTCGGCGAAGGCGGCTATCGGGTTAAAGCCCTGAGCGATGTAGCCGTTCACCTTGCCTTCAATCATCATCTGCGTGTAGTGCAGCGCGTCATAACTCTGATCCCACTTGGGCAACCAGTCGAACCCCCAGTCGTTTTCTTTGCGCGCATTATCGCCGTAGAAACTCTTCATCATGCTGATAAAAAATTTAGGCGTGTTTTTCCAATAATTTACCTGGTCGGGCAGCAGGGCGTTGGGGGTAATCTGGCTTAAATAGTCTTGCAGCGTGGTCTGTTTTTCCGACGGCAAATCCATATAGCCCGGCAGCCGCAGCGAGAGCAAGCCGAGGTCGGTATAGCCCTGAATATTGGAGTGTCCGCGCAATGCGTTGATGCCGCCCCCCACCATGCCGATATTTCCCAGCAGCAGTTGGATCATCCCGGCGGCGCGAATCATCTGGGACCCGGTGGTGTGCTGCGTCCAACCGAGCGCATACAGAATGGTGGCTGTTCTGTCCGGCACGCAGGTGGAGGCCAGAATGTCGCAGATGATCAGAAAGTCTTCTTTCGGCGTGCCGCAGATATTGGTGACGACGTCCGGCGTATAGCGGCTGACGTGCTGTTTGAGCAGATTCCATACGCAGCGCGGATGGCTCAGCGTGGTATCGCGTTTGGCGAAGCCGTTTTCATCCAGTTCGTACAGCCAGGAAGCGCGATCGTATTTGCGCGTCTGCGCGTCGTAACCGCTGAAAATGCCGTCCTCGAATGTGTAGTCCGCGCGCACCAGCAGGCTGGCGTTGGTGTAGGACTTCACATATTCCATCTGGACTTTGTTGTTGCTGAGCAGATACTGAATCACCCCCAGCAGGAAGGCGACATCCGAACCCGCACGAATGGGCGCGTAGAGATCGGCAACCGACGCGGTGCGATTAAAACGCGGATCGACCACAATCAGCTTGGCGCCGTTTTTGATTTTGGCTTCAACCGCCCATTTAAAACCCACGGGATGCGCTTCCGCAGGGTTGCCCCCCATCACGAGCACCACATTGGCGTTTTTAATATCCACCCAGTTATTGGTCATCGCCCCGCGACCAAACGTCGGCGCCAGCGCCGATACGCTGGGCGCGTGGCACAGCCGCGCCTGGGTATCTATCCCCAGCATCCCCAGCGCGCGGGCGAAACGGTGATCCAGCATGCCGGTTTCATTACTGGCGGCCGATGAGCACAGCATGCCCGTCGTCAGCCAGCGGTTGACCGTCACGCCCGCGCTGTTCTTTTCAACGAAATTGGCGTCCCGATCGGCTTTCATCAAGCGCGCGATGCGATCGAATGCCTCCGTCCAGCTGATACGCTGCCATTTATCCGAACCCGGCGCGCGATATTCAGGATATTTAAGACGCTGATCGCTATGGATAAAATCAATCAACCCGGCGCCTTTCGGACACAATGAGCCGCGGCTGACCGGATGGTCGGGATCGCCTTCGATATGAAAAATCGACGGTTTGGCGTTTTTGGCGCCGTCGCCGAGGCTGTACATTAAAATGCCGCACCCGACCGAACAGTAAGTGCAGTTATTACGCGTTTCTTTGGCCCGCAGTAATTTATATTGCCGGGTTTCCGCCAGCGCGACGGCCGGAGAAAAACCCAGGGCGGTCACGGTGGTTCCGGCCATGCCGCCCGCACAAATCCTAAAGAATTGCCGTCTACTGACCTGCATGAAAAACTCCTCACACCACATTGCTCACAATTAGGTGAAACTTTTTCTTTTTATAAGGTGGGATAAAACGATGGCGAAACCAGCCAAAACCCCCACTAACTCTAGGTATTATGATGTGGAATAATAAAATCTCAAATTTTTATCTAAATAATAACAATTCCATCACAAAATCGAGGTTATTTGCGTTGGCCGTCACAATTTATTGATTTGAAAATAAAAATAATAATCATTTGTATTATTTCTGAAGCGGGCGTGATTTTGATATACGGTTTGGATGGCTAAAATCAGAAGGACGACCGCCTGCGCACAACTACCGCAGGCGATGGCTTGACGAAGGATGTTCAACGCGTCGTCCATGACGATAAAAAACGGGGGTGCGCGGCTACCGGGTCGCGTATTGCTGAATAAAATCCAGCAGGATTTTTCTGGCCCAACGTGGTTCATCGCTCAATTGCATCATCTGTTCATAATCGAATCCCAACTGACGCAAACGGACTTCGTTACGCCGCAAACAGGCCCGCATGATGTCTGCATTAAATTCCGGATGAAATTGTACGCTGAGCGCGTTATCGCCGTAGCGAATAATCTGGCATCCCTCCACCGCCGAACTGGCCAGCACCTGCGCCCCTTCGGGCGGCACCAGCACCGACTGACGATGGCTAAGGTAAGCCTGAAATTGCTCAGGATGCTGTCGCAGCCAGCTGACGTTTTCCGCTCCGGGATGCAAGGTTACCGTCTGAAGCCCCATTTCGGCGCCGTTGGGGTTGTCGCCCACCGTACCGCCCAGAGCATGCGACAGCAGTTGATGACCGTAGCAGACGCCCAGCAGCGGCACATCGGCGTGAAACGCTTCGCGCAGCCAGCCGGCCGTATACTCGCTCCAGTCCAGACGATCCGTCACCATTGACCAGGAACCAGAAATAATCGCCGCCGATAGCTGCTCGAACGGCGGCAAGGGTTCCCCCAGATCGGGGCGAATCACGCGCAGCGCATTGGCGCCTTCCGGCAGCGTATCTGCAAACCATTTCCCTTGCGGCCCAACCTGAGAAGCAACATCTTCCGGCGGCTCGCCCATCTGAATAACTAATAATGCCTTTGTACTCATGCCGCTACTCTACCCCACACTGATGAGTGACTGCCTCAAAAACCGGGCTTAATGCCCATGAGCGGTCTGCTGTGTTTTCCCATTTAAAACAGACCTGTAATTATTAAGTCAAATTAACGCACACATCAATAATTTTAATTATTATTTTTTGGCATGAAATAGTTATTAATATTATTAATTTAATTAGCGGTTATTTTAAAATGGAGAAGTAACAAATAAATCATCAAAAAAAATATTTCCAAAAAAAACATTTATTAACTTGCCATCTTCGCCAAACAAATAATAACATAACCAGATAGCTAATATCAGGAAGATAAAATGGCAATCCCAGCATACTTATGGTTGAAAGATAAAAGCGGCGCAGAGATCAAAGGCTCCGTCGAGGTTCTGGGTCGTGAAGGTAGTATTGAAGTGTTAAGTTTCGGTCATAACCTTCGTATTCCCGTTGATGGAAATACAGGAAAATTAACCTCTACCCGCACCCACTCCCCAATGTTTATTGAAAAGGCGTTTGAACGTTCATCACCATACCTTTACAAATCCGTGGCGACAGGGAATACATTACAATCCGCCGAGATTAAATGGTATCGAATCAATCGAGCCGGACATGAAACCGAGTACTTCAACATGTTACTAGAAAACGTTAAGATTATTTCTATCTCTCCAGGCATGCACAATTGTAAAGATCCCGCGCTGCATCACCAGAATCATATTGAAACCGTAGAATTGAGATATGAAAAAATCACCTGGAAGCATTGCGATGGAAATATCATTTTTTCCGACTCATGGAATGAGTAATCACAGATATGTTGAATTTCACATTTACGCTTAATGGCAAACCCATGTCTGAACTGGTTTGCGGCGCTTATCGGTTTCAGGCTTTTTCCGGCGATGGTCCATATATCAATAAAAGAAACTATTCTTGCATGAAAGATAACGGCGCACTACCGCCTGGCGACTATCTGATTGTCGATCGTCCGTGGGGAGGGCCACGGTCGATTGTATATGGCGCAGCAAAATTTAAATTTTTATGGTTCGCACTTTATCGATTAGATAACAAAATAGACGATTATACATGGTGTGATGGCATAGAAAGGGGAAATTTCCGGCTACACCCCAAGGGAACAAGCTCAGGTATTTCTTTAGGATGTATAACACTACCCAATAATATACATTTTATGATATTAAGAAGTATACTACTATCGCACGGAGCATCAATATATCCAAGAACGGACATAAAAGCATATGGGAAGATAACAGTAAAATGAAAGTATGGATAAAGTTCTTTATTGCATGGTTATCACTGGCATACGCAATGTCTTTTATTGTTTATTTTTCAGGGTTTTTATGGCCAGAGCCTTTTGATAAGATAATTAATAGTTATATCCTGTCAAAGGCAACCAATCAGGAAGAAGTTGCCGATATTGAAGTGGGAATAATTCAATTTATTTGCTTAATTCCCTGCGCCTTCATCGCCTATTTTGCTACGGTTTATCCCGCCTATAAATCCAACAGCAAAAAATAGCCTTCCGCGAATTCATATAATAAGTGCAACGCTCGGTCTTGATAGGTAGGGAGTGAGGAATGAAGATTAACTGCCGATAAGCTATCTCGTTCTTCCCTCCACAGTCGAGCGAGTAACCATAAAGTATGGATTATAGTTTTTACTAAATTTACATCAAAATTTTATAAATACAAATAGTACAAGGAGTTACAATATCTAACCCCGCTTACCTATGGCGGCCATGTATCTCATACCAAAGTCTTCATAACGGTAAAATACGTGATAACAGGTTGCACATGAACAGGAAGGACAGCTTTTATATATTCATCATCGACTTCTGCGATGACCGATTCATGTAAAAGCGAAAATGGCTAATTATTGAATAATTACATTACTATCTAATTCACGAACAAAAACGCCCCCAAAAACAACACTCTATTATTTACTTCCCTTTGTTCAATGGATATACTATTTATATAAATTAACCATCATATGAAGAAAAATATGGCCTTACACGGAAAACTAATACTTAACGAGGCTGACTATGTACCTTTTAACCTATACGGTGTAGGTGTGTTTATGGCTTTTTCTGGTAATGGAGTTTACCGGAACAAGGGAGCCTGCGGTGCCGTTAAAGGTGATGGGCCATTACCACAGGGTAAATACTGGATTGTTGAGCGTGGTTCTGGAGGTTTTTTTTCAAAGAGAAAGGCTGAAATTCAGGATACATGGAACAAAATCCGCCACGGTGCGACATTTGGACGTGATGAATGGTTTGCCTTATATAAAGATGATTGGGGGATTGATGATGGCACTTGGATAGATGGTGTCTATCGTGGATTGTTTAGACTCCATCCGGGAACCGTATCAGAGGGATGTATAACTATCGCACATAATTCAGATTACGCGCTAATCAGAAATGCACTTCTTAATACTACTCCAATGCAAGTTCCTTGTATGCGTTCTCTTATGGCTCGTGGTTGGGTTGAGGTTGTAGCTAATGGCGCGAACACTTGCCCGTAGAACCAGAAAAACGGTATTATTTATTATTATTATGTTTACCGTAGCTCTAACACTTGGAAAACCAGAGATCTACATAAATCACAACCTTGCAAGTAAATTAGCTCTATTTATCAGTGGAGATATAAATGCAGAATCTATATACGATGCTTATTTTTACATCGATATTTCCTCTGTATTTATAATCACTATAGTTATATATATAATAGTTATAAATCTTACCTATAAAATAAGGAAAAAATAACATGCCAATCCCTCCATATATGTGGCTAAAAGATGATGGCGGAGCAGACATTAGAGGTTCTGTTAATGTTCTAAATCGTGAAGGAAGTATAGAAATTATCGGGTTAAGTCATGGTATTAATTTACCAGTAGATAGTGCGAACGGAAAAATCACTGGCACACGCCAGCATTCATCTATGATGATTGAAAAAGAAGTTGATAGATCTACCCCCTATCTTTATAAAGCAGCCGCAACTGGTCAAACGCTAAAAAGTGCTGAAATTAAATTTTATCATATTAACGATGCTGGGCAGGAGGTTTGTTATTATATCGTGTTGTTGGAGAACGTCAAAGTTACCGGAGTGAATTGTGGAGTGCCTAATGTCAAGTTAGCTGCTAATGACAAAATTAATCATGTAGAAAGTGTGAGCTTTCAGTATGAAAAGATAACTTGGCGTGTTGTTGATGGAAACATCCAACACTCGGATGCTTGGAATGAACGCTCAGTCGCATAAATAAAGTATATTTACAAGGCTTTATTTTAACCTGGCGGCGTTAAAAATTTATAAATAAGTATCCTCACAAGCTGAGAATGCTTATTTTTTATTAATTAGAAATGTAGGTGGCGGCTTACTACTTTCACACGGGAAGTCTTTATATCATGGTTCGGACATCGAAACTTACGGGATAATATCGGTAATATGAAAAAATGGATTAAGTGCTTTATTGTTTGGTTGATGCTAACTATTGTTATATCCAACATATTTTATTTTCTAAGAATACAACTATGGACCGACCATATTGATGACATAATCAATAACTACATCAGAAAACACGCCAGAACACAGGAAGATATCGCGGATATCGTTTCCAATATCTACTTTTGTATATTTATGATCCCCTGCGCCTTCATCGCCTATTTTGCTACGGTTTATCCCGCCTATAAATCCAACAGCAAAAAATAGCCTTCCGCCGTCAGTACACCGTAGAGGATCATATCTACGGCATAGGTTACGGCATCAACGGCAGCTCAAGATCCGGATCAATCAGGCTGTAGATTTGATTACCGAACTTCGGCTGTTGTAAAAGGCGGTCGACGGTCAGCGCGACATCCTGGCGGGACACCAGCCCTAACGCCGCATCCCCCTGGGTCAGCCGCGCGTTATGCGTGGCGACGACATCCAGCAGTCCGCCCGGACGGACGATGCAATAGTCCAACGTGCTGGTTTGCAGCCAGCTTTCCGCCAGCGACTTCTCCCGCACCGCCAGCCCGAAGGCGGCTTTGGCGCGCGGCGACAGCAGCGGCCATTGCTCGCCGCAGCCCATGGACGTCACCAGCAGCATACGCTTTATCCCGGCCTGCTCGGCGCCGTCAATCACGACGCGATGACCAAGATAGTTCACCGCGCCGCCGCCCAGGGTGGACACGACGATAGCATCCGGGCCTGCCAACCGGCAGGCTTGCGCGACGGCATCGGCATCGCAGGCGTCCCCCTGCACCACGCTAATGCCCTGCGCACGCCAGTGAGCGGTTTGTTCCGCATCGCGCAGCATTACGACCACCGGTTGCTCGCACTCAATGGCGCGCTGCAATAAACAGCCGCCAACACCCTGTCCCGCCCCAAAGAGTAGCCACGTCATACCTGCTCCAGTTGTAACTCAACCGCTAATGTATGGAACGCCTCAACCTGCGTCGTCAGCAGCTGACGATGGCTGTCTCGTCCAAGAAAGATTTTAAACATCGCATCGCCGTCGGCATTAAAAAACACCACGGACGCGGTGTCCACTCCCATGAACTTACGTTCGATGAATGCAATATGCCGACAATTCGCCGCGCGGATATGCCCGCTCAGCCCATTTTTGCCACGCAGATTAAAGTAACCATGGCGATGCGCGCCGCTCGGCAGTTCGCTTTTGAATTCCAGAATGGCGTCCGCCGTATGGCTGATTAACGTCACCTCTCCCCAGCCGGTTATCGCCTCCCATACCTGATCAAACCGCTCCCCGGCCGCCAGCGAACGCTGCGCTTCAGGTAACGCCTTAACCACATTGAACAACGAGGTTTCATACTGACTGGCGATATCTTCCAGCGTGCCGTCCGGCTCGGTCGCCAATAATTCATGCAATGTCATGGTAAGTCTCCAGTTAGTAGGCGGGTTCTTCGGCATTCAGTTGAGGAATGATTTGTTGCAACGCCTGCATCAGGTTATTAGCCCAAAAACGGCCGTCATCGGTTAACCGCAGGCAGGTTGAGTCGTCGCAGGTTAATCCCGCCTGATGCCACTGGCTCAGCAAAGGCTGAAGCGCGCCGGCGTGGCGAGTGAGCTGCGGCAGTTTAACCCGACCGACTTCGATCCCGGCCTGAAGCTGGTGCTGCCAGGAACCGGCCGGACTGGCCGGCGTCATCATCATGATCGGCTTTTGTCCCTGATCGAGCGCCTGGTAATAGCGCTCCAGACTGCGCTCCATCATATAGGATTGGCCGTTGAGATTACCGCCCGCGCCGCTGCCCATCGCCAGACAGTCGGCGCCTTGTTTAATCAGCAGATTATACAGGTTACGTTCGCGGGTAGTTCTGGCCCAGTGGCTGTTGCTGAGCTGATGCCAGCCGGCATCCGCCAGAAATGACGCGCCGCTGCGGTAGAAATTGCGGCGGGCGGTCACATCGGGCAAGACCACGCGCTGGTTTTCGGCGGCTTTCGCCAGCGGCGTGGTGGGCAATAAATTCAAGGCGTAGAGATCAACGCCGTCTAAAGGCAAATTGCTGACGATGTTCAGATCCTCCCGCCAGGTTTCCGGTGTTTGCCCCGGCAGACCGAACATCAGATCGCAAACTACCGCGGCGCGATCGCGCTGACACAGGCGCTCCAGGAAACGGATCGACTGCTGTTTATCCGAGGTGCGCGCCATCCGCTGACGGATACGGCTATCAAAGGTTTGAATACCGATGGAAAAACGGTTCGCGCCCGCATCCAGCCAGGCATCGATGCGTTCATCATCGAAATCCAACGCCCGGCCCTCTACCGTAATTTCACAGTCGGGCGCTAACGGCAATGAATCGCGAATAGCGCGGATAATCCGGGCAAGCTCGTTAGCCGCCATCGCCGTCGGCGTGCCGCCGCCGAAATAGACGGCATGGATCGGCGCCGACTGGTGCAACGGACTGTCCGCCTCCAGCGCCAGCTCTTGCAGCAGATAGCGGGTATAGGTTTCCGTACTGTCGTCGCGCAATTTATTCTGATAGAAGCCGCAGAAAGTACAATGCGTCGCGCAGAAAGGGATGTGCAGATACAGCAACCGCTTGCGGGCAGGCAGTATTTGCTGCGTTAACGCCTGCCAGCCGGCGGGGATCTTTTCAGGCGACAGCGGCACATGATTGCGCCAGGGCATGGCCATACGCCGTGTGCCGAACGGCTGTTCACCTGGTTGAGCATAATAGGGCGTCAAATCGATGTTCATTCATATCCATCCCTTCAAAAGCATTATTTCAAATTAGATGATAATAATTTTTATTTATCAATAAGGATGAATGCGGGACGGACATGCACGGCATATTCCGCCGGCGATATTTCGCTGAATTAACCAATTTGTATATTTTATTTAAAATTACATCTACAACTTATTTCTCTTATTCTTTATTGTTTTCATGGCATTAAATTCACTTCCCCTATTTTTGTGTAACAAAAACGACCACCGCGGCCAATACATTAAAGTTAATTCATTTTCAAAAAATCACGCCACTTCGGCCATCGCCGCGGCGATGCGCTTGAAACGCTCAAAACGCTGCCGCAGCATCCGGTATTTGTCCGCATCCGGCTCCAGACGGATAACCGGAACCTGACTCGCCTGTATCGCGTCTTCGAAGCCGCCATACTCGCCGGCGCCCACGGCAGCGCAAAGCGCGGCGGCGCGACAGCCCGACTGGCGCACATCGACGATCTCCAGCGGTAGATTGCCGGCATCGCAAAACATCTGCATCCAGATTAGGGAGTGCGTCGGGCCGCCGGTAAAGCGAATACATTCAGTACCTTCTATCAGCGCCAACACGCGATCCTGATGCAAAAGATGTGAGAATAGAATGCCCTGATAGATGGCATACACAATATCCTCGGTGCGATGATGGCCGCACAGTCCCCAAAATCCGCCGCTCAGATTGGCGCTGAAGTTGGAACCGTACAACCAGGGGAAAAACAGAATGTCCGCCGGCTTTTGATATGCCTGCGCGACCCATTGATTGATAACGCGGTAGCTGTCAGGTAAATCAGGCAGAAATTGCTGCACAAACCAGCTCAGATTACTGGCGGAGGTCGGGCTGCCCTCATGGGCGAAATAGGTGCCGGGAACGCTGTACTTCCCCCAGACATAAGGATAATCCGAAGGGACGATGCGATCGCAGACGCGGGTGGCGATCGACCAGGTGCCCGCCACGGCGCTGAGTTTGCTGGCGTCATAGACGCCCGACGTCAGCGCGGCCCCCACCACATCAAATACGCCGCCAAATACCGGCGTCCCCGGATTTAACCCGCAGCGTCGGGCGGCCTCGGGCTGCACATAGCCGGCAAGGTCGGATGAACCGATAATTTTTGCCGTTTTATCCGCCACTTCTTCAATGCCGAAGATATTCAACAGGTCGGCATCGAACTCCCCGCTATGCTGATTGAAAAGATTACTGCCGGAAATATTGGTTTCCTCACAGGAAAACTCACCGGTCAGGCGATAACGGATATAGTCATGCGCCATCAGGACATAGCCGGGTTGCGCGTAACAAGCCGGTTCATACTCCTTGAGCCAGCGTAACAGCGCGGCCGGATGTGACGGCCATAGTTGTTGCAGGCTATGCGGGTAAGCTTGCCGATCTTTTCCCTGCGCTTTCCAGCGGCTGACCAGATCCTGAGCCCGAGAATCCGATGACACAATGCCATTGCGTAACGGATTTCCCCGTTTATCAACCAGGTAAAGCCCTTTGCCATGCGCGGAAAAACCAACCCCGCGGATAAAGGACGGATCGATATTTCCCTCGGATAATGCCTGCCGGATCGCCTGGCAGGTCACCTCCCACAGTTCATCCATGTTTCTTTCACAAAAACCCATGCGCGCACTCAGCAGCGGCAACAACCGCTCCGTAACGATGATTTCTCTGCCTTCGGACGTGTAGATACCGGCTTTGGTCACCGTTCCACCCAGATCGATCCCCAGAAAATAACGGCTCATTTCTCCCCCTCGGCCAATGGCAAATCCTGCCAGCCGGCAATGCGCATTTTGTCTTCAATCCAGTGACGGGCATGGATGATATCCAGCAGCGGTTCCGCCGACTTTTCGGTCCACATTTCGATCAGGAAGGTGCCTCGATAGTTGAGACGATGTAATATTTTGAATAAACCAACAAAATCAACACATCCGGCGCCGAAAGGCACATCACGAAACTGCCCGGGCGAATCACCGGTCACCGGAAAGGTGTCTTTGAGATGGATTGCCGCAATTCGATCGATCCCCTGACTCAGCTCACTTTCCACCTCGTTACCCCATGCGGTGAGATTGCCGATATCGGGATAAACCGTGAACCACGGGGAATTAATTTTATTATCCAGCGCCTTCCACTTGCCGATCGAGTTGAGAAAGGCGGTATCCATAATCTCGACGGCGCACATCACCTGGGCGGCGGCGGCCTGCTCCACCGCCCAGGCCATCGCGTCTTCAAAGCGGGCGATGGTTCCGGCGTCCTGCGGCTCATAATAGACGTCATATCCCGCAAGCTGGATGGTGCGAATGCCTAAATCCTGCGCCAGTTGAATCGCCTTGAGCATAATCTCTCTGGCGCGCTCGCGGGTCGCGCCGTCACGACTGCCAAACGGAAACCGGCGGTGCGCCGACAGGCACAAGGTTGGAATACGTACGCCGGTCTGCTGAATGGCGCTGATGATCTCCATACGTTCAGCGCGCGTCCACTCGAGGCGCGCCAGACGTTCATCACTCTCATCAACCGACATTTCGACAAAATCAAACCCACAAGATTTAGCCACGGCGAGCTTTTCTATCCAGCTGATCCCACAGGGCAACGCTTTCTCATAGATACCTAACGGATGACTGCGCATTATTTTCCCCCGCGTGTCGCCAGTTGATGTTGATATTTCATTCGGTTTTGCTTCATTGCGCGCCGGGAGCGCCATTTATCTTTAAAGCACTTAAACGCCAGCGCGCAAATCAGGGTGATGCCCCATACCGCCAGATTAATGTGCAGGCTGACGCCCAGCAGACTTAGCCCGGTGGCAATAACCTGTAAAACCAGCAACGCGCAAAACACATGACTGACTTTGCCCGCGCCGCCGAACGGATTGGTTCCCCCCAGCACGATAGCCAGTACCGTCAACAACAAATAAGAGTCGCCATATCCCATACGGGCGGAGTTAAAGCGGGCCATCATGATGAGACCGGCCAGCACGCAGAGCAGGCTGGAAATCGAATAAATCGCGATCATGACCCGTTCGGTGCGAATACCGCTGAACCAGGTGGCGTTGATATTGCTGCCGCACATGTAAATGGTTTTCCCCAGCCGGGTTTTCCCCAACACCAGCCCCAGCGCCAGCGAAGCGGCCACGAAAATGATCATCGGTATCGGGATCCCCCACACCACCTCCGATCCGATGCTGCGCACGATAGGCGGCATACCGCTTAGCGCCGCGCCTTTGGTCAGATACACCCCGATGCCGCTGATAATGGTCATACTGCCCAGCGTCACCAGAATCGGATGCGCCCCCACGCGGGAAACCAGCAATCCGGTCAGGCTGCCGATAACCAGCGCGATGATCGCCGCGCCCAACAGGGCGATGACCAGCCACGTCAGTTGCATAGCGACGCCCGCATCCGCCGGCACATACCGGATCAGCAACCAGGCCATAAACAGACTGGTCAGGTTGGCGGTGCCGATAATCGACAGATTCAGCCCGCCGCTGAGCATCGGGACAAACATGGCGAAAGTCAGCAACCCCAATTCCGGTAGCTGAAACGCAATGCTCAGAAAAGTATTTTCGGTGAAGAAACGTCCCGGCATGGCCAACGCAAAGATCGCCGTCGCCAGACAGCAAATACTGAGCAGTCCCAATACCGTGCCGTCAATGGGGTAAAGTCCGTGCTTTTTCATATGAGACCCTCGTCAGACAAAACCAACGTCAGTATCTTTGCGTTTTTTGTAATGCGTGACGCAGATAGCCGCGACGATCACCACGCCAATCACGATATTGACAAAATAGCTGGACACGCCGATCAGATTGAGTCCGTTTTTCAATATGCCGATCAGAAACACGCCCATCAGGGTGCCGATTACCGAACCGCGGCCGCCCGACAGGCTGGCGCCACCCAGTACCGCCGCGGCCAGCACATCCAGCTCGCCGCCGACCAGCGCGCTGGGTACGACTTCACTCATACGGTAGGTCTGCAACAGGCCGCCGATAGCCGCCGTCGCCCCAAGGTAACCATAAGCAAACAGGTAGATCAGCGAGACGCGAATGCCGATACGATGAGCGGATTCCGGGCTTCCCCCGACGGCATACAGCTGACGACCGATATGCGTTTTATTCAGCAACGCCCAGGTCAGCAGCGCGATAACGAGCATCACCGCCAGCGGCAACCCCACCTGATAGCTTTCGCCGCCATAGCTAAACGGCAGCACGGCGCGCTGACCGATCCACCACTCCGGCAGGTCATAAATGCTATGACCGTTGGTGATCCACATCAGCAGCCCGAACAACAGCGACTGCATACTGATGGTAATAATGATGGAAACAATATTGAGGTAGTAAATCAGCACCGCGTTCACCAGCCCCAGCGCAATACCGACCGCCACGGCAATGATCAGACACAGCGCCGGGCTGGTTACCAGCGCATTGAGCAACAGCGAAGCCACGACGTACTGCACCACCGACGCCACGGCGGCAAATGAAATATCGATCCCGCCGGTCACCAGCACCACAAACAGTCCCAGGGCAAAGATCCCGGTCACCGCATAACTTTCGGTCAGATCGAGTAAATTCTGTACCGAGAGAAACTCACTGCTGAGCGATGAAAACAGCGCCAGCATGATCACGATCACCCAGCTCAGCCACCCTTCCACCGAACGCGGTTTAAACCGATTAAAATTAGCCATTAATAGCCTCCGCACATTGTTGTTCGGTAATCTGAGCGGGGAACAGTTCATGCAGAATTTTCCCCTGCTTCATATGCAGGATGCGATCGCAGTTGTAATAAGCTTCAGGGACTTCATCGGTGATAAGCAGTACGGCGATACCCACGCCGGAGAGACGATGAATCAGTTTATAAATACTGTCTTTGGCCCCGATATCGACGCCGACCGTCGGCGCATCCAGGATCAGCACTTTCGGACGCGTCAGTATCCATTTTGCCAGCACCACTTTTTGCTGATTACCGCCGGATAACGTCGCAAGCGGGTTATTGAGATCGCTGACCTTGATGTCCAGATCTTTAATCCACTCCCGCACCATCTCCTCCTGTCTGACTTGATCAATCAGATAGAACGGGGTGCGGATGCGTTTAAGAATCGACAGCACCATATTATCGGCCACCGACTGCGGCAGCACCGCGCCTAACGTCAGGCGATCTTCAGATACGTAGCCAATACCCATTTCAATGGCATAGGTATTGTCCTTGATGGCGGTTTTTTTGCCGTCAATGTAGATATCGCCGCTGTGCGGATGCGTAATGCCGAACAAACTGAGCGCCAGCTCCGTTCGCCCCGCGCCCAGAAGACCGCACAGGCCGAGAACTTCGCCCCGATGCAGACTGAACGACACGTCCTGAAACTGACCTTTGCGGCTCAGCCGTTCAAGCCTCAGCACCTCTTTACCTAACTCGGCGTTAGGCAGTTTTCGTTCATGAACGATCGTCAAACCGGTCATTAGTTCGGTGATACGGCCGGTCGACAGCGTCTGTGCCGGCCAGGTTCCCACTTTTTCCCCATCGCGGATCACCGTGATACGATCGGAGATCTCTTTAACTTCATCCAGGCGGTGACTGACGAAAACCACGGTAATGTTTCTATCGCGCAGATAGTTCACCGTGCGCAGCAGTTGATTGACCTCCGTGCGAGTCAACGAGGCGGTAGGCTCATCCATAATCACCAGTCGGGCATCCGCCACCAGCGCGCGGCAGATCGCCACCTGCTGACGCTGGGCGATGGGCAAATGCTGTACTAACGCGTCAGGATCGATGTTGAACTGCAATTCTTCGAGGATCTTCCGGGCGCCTTGTTTGATTTTTCGCCCGCTGAACCAACCAAGATATCCCTTCAGGTTATATTCAAACGCAATATTTTCAGCTGCTGTAAGATTAGGAAACAACGATAAATCCTGATAGATCACCTGTATCCCCATTTTCCTCGCCCGATCCGGCGTCAGGGAGGTGTAAGACTTATCATCAATAATTATCTCGCTGCCATCATCCGGCGCGTATACGCCGCTGATGGTTTTAATTAATGTGCTTTTCCCGCAGCCGTTGGCGCCCGCCAGGCAATGAACCTCGCCCTGATGCAACGTCAGATCGATATTTTTCAACGCCTGGTGGCCGCCGAAACTTTTGGAAAGCGCCTTTAGCGTAATCAGCGGAACGCTATCATCAAGGTCAGAAATAATAGCCATTTTACTTTTCCCGAAACGCGACTTGAGTAGCGCCGGGCAACGCATTGCCCGGCTTGATTTTCAACCCGTTTACAGGCCGAGCTTCACCAGACGCCGGGTGTTTTCAACATCCAGTTTTTCCGGGTTGTCGCTGAGAAGGGTATTGCCGTTGATTTTTATCTCGCCCATATCACCGATTCTGACGCCGTCTTTGAGCGCCTCGCCGTTCATCATGGCGGTCGCGACCTGCACGAACACTTTACCGGCGACCATCGGGTTGGAAATGTAACCGCCGTCAATCGCGCCTTTTTCCAGCAGCCTGATGCCCTGCCCCGGCGTGAATGTGCCGAATACGCAGGTGGCGTCATTCTTTTTACGCTTATCGATCGCGCGCGCCGCGCCAATCGGCCCCTGGGAACCAAATGACATGATGCCTTTCAGATCTTTATGCCGGGACAGCAAATCGTTGGCGGTGCGCATGGAATCATCAACCGACTCCGCAACGCCAAAACGATCTTCCACCAGCGTCATATCGGGGTAATGCGCCTTCTGATAAGCAATCGCCGCATCCGCCCATTCGTTAACCAGCGGCACGGTCAAACTGCCGACGAACATCGCATATTTCCCCTTTTCGCCCATACAGGCAGCCATATCTTTCATATGATTGGCGCCCATATTTTGCGTATCCAGCAATTCAAAATCCCAGTCCGCATTAGTCTGCGCGGGCGACTCGTGGGTTATCACCTTAATGCCGGCCTGCTGAGCGCGTTTAAGCACCGGTTCCAGCACTTTGGCATCGTTAGGCACTACGCCGATGACATCGACCTTCTTCGCAATCAAATCTTCAATCGCCCGAACCTGCTCCGCCGGATCGGCGGTTGTCGGCCCGACTTGCCAGGCATCGACCCCCAATGCTTTTCCTTCCTCTTTGATCCCCTGCTCCATGACGTTAAACCAGGGAATTCCGCCGACTTTAACCACCACGCCCAGCGTGAAGGGTTTATTGGCTTTTTGCGCAATAGCGCTATCGGCGGCCCATACGGAAGATGAGGCGATCAGCGTGGTAATCAAACAGGGTAAGATTGATTTTTTCATTATAAAATCCTCAGAAAAATGATTTATACGCGTCAATACTTGACGCTTTTTATTAAAAGCTGTCTTTTTTATAAAATTTCCGCTGGTATTGGCTCTGTTGCTTACATCAGTTAAACGATCATAAATAACTTGTCATCTCTTACCGCCACATCATAAAAAACAGAAAACAACTTTATTTTTCCGTCTCAATAATCTTAAAAGTATGGTTATCGCCGTAATGATTTTTCAATTCAACTTTGTTAGTAATCAAAACATCGACCTCATCCAGCATGCATATTTTACAAAACGCATACTGTTCGAATTTACTGGAATCCACGAGCAATATTTTTTGGTTGGATACCTGTAACATCACCTGTTTTAGTCTGGCATTGACTTCATTGCCGTCCCTGACGCCATTCTCCTGATTCAGTCCCTGGCATGAAAAGAAAAAAGTATTAATCTGAAAACTCCTTAGCATGCTTTCAGCTACCGGCCCGTGAAAGTCGCCATGACGTTCGGAATATTCACCGCCGACGCCAATAATGCGAACTTTATCGCGACTGGCCAATGCCTGAATAATATTAATCGAGTTTGTCACTACGGTAATTTCAATATCCGGGATTTGCCTGGCAAGAAACCAGCATGAGCTGCTGTTATCCAACAGAATGCAGTCGCCAGGATGGACGAATTGCAGTGCGGACTTGGCAATCCTCATTTTAATATCAGGATTTTTTTCCGTTCTTTTGCGAAAAGACTCGGCCCTGTCAACACTGTTAAGACTATAAGCGCCGCCTTTAATATCGATTACCGGCGTTTCATGCGTATCCAATGCCACTGCGCCGCCAAAGCTACGGATTAACTTTTTATTTTTTTCCAATATTCTCAGGTCGCGGCGAATCGTTTCCGGCGAAACCCGACACATCACGGATAATTCCGCCACTAACGCGGATCCCGACTGTTGGACATGCGTACAAATCATTTTATAGCGTTCCGCCTGTAACATCATCGTTCTCCACCAGAATATGGATTGGCCTGCTGTTATCTTGGTTTTTTTTAGCTACGGTTAAAGTGAGCTAATTCAATAAACGGCGCATACCGCCGCCATTGCTGAAATTACGCTAGACCATTCAAACTAAAACATGAAATGAATACATCTAATTACATATTTTCATGATGGTCATCACAAAAAATAACCAAAAAGCATCAGCAAATAGGCATCAACAGAAATGATAAAACATAAACGGGCATCAATTCGATGCCCGTTTATGCCCGAATAAGACAGAGTATGACCATTTAATCTTCGCCGACGCCTCTCACGCTTTAATCCTGATAATAAACGCAGTAATTTAATTATCAGATAATTTCAAATCACTCTGTCATAGGAAGAATGAACCCTTGAACAGAAATACAAATAGGAATAAATACATCTTGATTAATATTTCTATTTCATATCCGTATTCTAATCATTCTCACGAGGTGAGTAATAATGCTACAGCGATTAAAACAACAGGTTTTTGAAGCGAATTTATTACTACCGGAATATCGGTTAGTGACATTTACCTGGGGAAACGTCAGCGGGGTAGATCGTCAAAACGGACTGATGGTCATTAAACCTTCCGGCGTGGAATATCACACTATGAAAGTAGACGATATGGTGGTCGTTGAACTGGAAAGCGGAAAGGTGGTGGAAGGCGAGAAAAAACCCTCTTCAGATACGGATACGCATCGGGTCTTGTACCTCGCTTTCCCTGAAATCGGCGGTATCGTGCATACCCATTCACGTCATGCAACCATCTGGGCGCAAGCCGGCGCCGCCATAACGGCTCTGGGGACTACCCACGCGGATTATTTCTACGGCGCCATTCCCTGTACACGACAGATGAAAGAAGAAGAAATTGCCGGAGATTACGAATATGAAACGGGCAAGGTGATTGTCGAAACCTTTAAAGCGCATTCACTCAGCGCCAAAGATATTCCCGCCGTGCTGGTCAACGGTCACGGCCCCTTCGCCTGGGGAGAAGACGCGCTGAATGCGGTGCATAATGCCGTGGTACTGGAGGAGATTGCCTACATGAATCTGTTCACCCATCAGCTTCGGCCGCAGATTGGCCCGATGCAGCAGAAATTACTGGATAAGCACTATCTGCGTAAACACGGCAAAGACGCCTATTACGGGCAATAATCGCCGCTATCTGAGAATAAGCGGTACGCTCAGGGAATGGGCGATGAGCGCAACGCGGATAATTGCGCCGCGGCGATCAGCGCCTGCCCCAACGCCAGTCCGCCGTCGCCGGCGGGCAGTCTTTCCGGTTGCAGTAGAGTGAATTCCGCCAGTTGCCGGCGCAGCAACTCTGACAACAAGCGGTTGTGCATCACCCCGCCGGATAACACGATGGTGGTAATGCCGTATTGTCGCGCCGCTTGCCGCGCCAGCTCGGCGAATCCCTGCGCCAGCGCATGGTGAAACGCATAGGCTTTGTCGGCCGGCGTTGCGCGATAGGCCAGCCACTGTCGCCAGAAGGCGGCCAAATCGAGCGTACCGTCGGCCAGCAAAGGCAGCGTGACCGGCGGTTGACGTATAAACAGCCGACTCCGCCAGGCCAGGGATTCCAGCCAGCAGGCGGCCTCGCCCTCCCAGCTTTGCGCCGGCGCGGAGAACCCGGTCGCGGCGGCGACCGCGTCGAACAAGCGGCCGGCGGAAGACGCCGTCGGCGAATTAATTCCCCGTGCAATCGCCTTGCTGAGCAACGCGCGCGCATCGGTCGGGATGGCCGCGGCTTGCGGTAAGTACGCCCAGTCCGGGACAAAACGCAGCCACTGCGCCAGCAGGTTGCGCCACGGCTGGCGCGCCGCCAGATCGCCGCCGGGCAAGGCGACGGCGGGTAATCCGCCCAGACGCCGACATTGGCGATAATCCGTCAGCAGGCATTCGCCGCCCCACCACTGGCCGTCCGCGCCGAATCCGATGCCATCCAGCGCCAGCCCGATAACCGGCCCGGCGTCGCGCGGCCGCCGGTGTTCCGCCAGACAAGCAACGATATGGGCGTGATGGTGCAATACCTCGATAGAGGGGATCTGCCGCTGTTCGGCCAGTTCCTTTCCCAGACGATGGCTGAGATAACCGGGATGCGCATCGATCGCCACCGCTTTAGGAGTAAAACGGTAAATATCCTCGAATAGCGCAATGGCCTGGCGGTACTGCCGTTCAATATCGCTGTCGGCCAGATCGCCCAGGTGCTGGCTGACGATGGCTTGCTCATCGCGCAGCAGGCAAAAAGTATTCTTTAAATCCGCGCCCATCGCCAGTAACGCGGGCTGTTCGGCGAACCCCGGCGGTAGCGGCAGCGCGTCCGGCACGTAACCGCGCGCGCGACGCAGCATCTCCGCCCGGTTTTTATGCAGTCTGACCAGCGAGTCATCCGCGCGTTGCACTATCTGCCGATTGTGCAGTAACCACAGGTCGGCAATGCCGCCAAGCTGCGCCGTCGCCTGTGCATTGGTCAACGCCGGCGGTTTGCCGGCGGCATTGCCCGAGGTCATCACCAGCGGGCGCGCCACGCTTGCCAGCAACAGATGTTGCAGCGGATTGGCGGGCAACATCACCCCAACTTCAGATAAACCCGGCGCCACCAGCGCGGACAGCGGGCCATCCTGCCGCAGCGGCAGTAGAACAATCGGCGCCGCCGCGCTTTTCAACAACCGTTGCGCAGCGGGAATATCGTCAGCCGTTGTGCATGTCGTCAGCCAGTCTATCGCTGGAAGCATCACCGCCAACGGCTTACCGGGGCGATGTTTGCGTTGGCGCAAGCGCAGAACGGCCGGAGTATTGGTGGCATCACAGGCCAGATGAAAACCGCCGACCCCTTTAATCGCCACGATATCGCCGGCCAATAATGCGCTGGCGGCCTGATAAATCGCCTCATCCCCTTCCGCCTGCCGCTGCGCCGCTTCATTTTCCAGCCAGACCTGCGGCCCGCACTGCGGACACGCATTGGGCTGAGCGTGAAAACGCCGATCCGCCGGATGTTGATATTCCGCCAGACACTGCGGGCAAAGCGGAAAATCCGCCATCGAGGTAAACGGCCGGTCATAGGGCATCTGGCGGATAATGGTGAAACGGGGGCCGCAGTGCGTGCAGTTGATAAACGGATAGTGATAACGGCGATTGGCCGGATCGTTCAGTTCGCGCAGACATTGTTCACAGGTTGCGGCATCCGGCACCACCTGGGTATCCATCTGTCCTTCTCCGCTGTGCTCGATAACGAAGGAAGACGGCGCGGACGACCACTGCCACGGCTCGCAGGTCATGCTGTCGATATGCGCCAGCGGCGGACACATTGCCGGCAATTCCGTCATAAAGCGTTCAATATTTTCCGACTGATAGAGATGAATCAGCACCCCGGCGCCGTCATTGCTGACGTTGCCGCGCAGTTCCAGCTTATGCGCCAATTGCCAGACATAGGGCCGAAATCCCACGCCTTGCACTTTGCCTTTTATGCGGATCTGAATACCGTTATGGTTCACGCTCACGTGGAAGATATCCTTGCCTGTTTAGACTGGTTTCTCTGTAAGTTCAGTGCTATTTCGTGCGCGAAGAGAAAGGTATTTTTATGCCGTACCCGGCACACACCGGGGTTCTTCACGGCCACTCACGTCATTCCCGCGTAAGCGGGAATCAACCGATTGCTGTCTACGGTTTCAGAGACAGATCCCCGCCTGCGCGGGGATGACGGGGCTGGGAAATGTCGTCAGCAAATCCTCGGCATCGGCTCGTTATGCGGCAGATCCAGCAGCCGCGAGGCGCCGAACACGCCGCATAAACGAACCTGCGGTTTTTCCGTCACCACGCCGATGGTTGCCGCGTCGCGGCCTAGCGGATGCGCGCGCAGCGCGGCCAGTACGGCGCTTTCCGCCTCGCCTGACACCACCAGCACCAGCTTGCCCTCGTTGGCGAAATTGAGCGCTTCCAGCCCCAGAATTTCACAAATGCCGCGCACCGCCTGCTTCAGCGGCAACGCGCTTTCGTTGATTTCCATCCCGCAACCGCTGGCCTGCGCGTACTCGTGCAGGATCGCCGTCACCCCGCCGCGCGTCGCGTCGCGCAAGGCGCGCACGCCGTCGATGGCGCGCAACGGCGCGATTAGCGGCGTCAATACCGCGCAATCGCTGGCAAGCTCCGCCTCCAGCCCCAATTGCTCGCGCAGGTTAAGAATGGCGGCGCCATGATCGCCCAGCGTGCCGCTGACGATAATTTTATCGCCGGGGCGGATCTCCCCCGTACCCCAGTGAATATCCGTTGGGATCGCGCCGATGCCGGCGGTATTGATAAAGATCTTATCGGCCGCGCCGCGCGGCACCACTTTGGTGTCGCCGGTGACGATTTGTATCCCGGCGTCGCGGGCGGTTTGCGCCATGGACGCCACAATACGCAGCAGGTCGGCGCCGGCAAATCCCTCTTCAATAATGAAACCGCAGGAGAGATATTTCGGCGTGGCGCCGCTGACCGCGATATCATTCGCCGTACCGCATACCGCCAGCTTACCGATATCCCCGCCGGGGAAAAAAATCGGGTCGATAACGTAGCTGTCGGTGGTGAACGCCAGACGATCGCCCTGTTGCATCAACTCGGCAAGGGGTAATCTGGCCTGGTCTTCCCGCTGTCCCAACAACGGATTGTCGAACGCCTGTAAAAACAGTTGTTCAATCAGTTGTTGCATCGCCCGGCCGCCGCTGCCGTGCGCCAGCGTAATTTCTTTTAGCCGTATCTCTTTTAAAGCAAGATCAATTGGCTGTGTTGAATGACTCATTCAGGCACACTCCCGCCGATACTGATAATAAGCCGCACAGGCGCCTTCGGAAGAGACCATCAGCGCGCCGATGGCGTTTTGCGGCGTACAACGCCGGGCAAACAGCGGACAATCCGCCGGCTTGCAGCGTCCGGTCAATACGTCGCCGCAGCGCGATCCCGGCTCATCGGACGTATGCTGATGGCGCGGATGAAAACGGCGCTCCGCATCAAAGTCGGCATAAGCCGCGCGCAATTGCATACCGGAGTCGGCTATCTCGCCCAGCCCTCGCCATTCGCTGCTGGATTTGGTTTCAAATACCTCTTCCATCACCTTCTGCGCCAGCAGGTTGCCGCAGTCCGGCACGATGCGCCGGTACTGATTTTCCACCACGTAACGCGCGTCGTGAATCTGACTGACCAGCATCAACAGCGCCTGCAAAATATCCAGCGGTTCGAAGCCGGTGACCACAAAAGGTTTATGGAACCGATCGCACAGCGGTTGATACGGATGCGCGCCGATCACCATGCTGACATGTCCCGGCGCCAGAAAACCATCGATACGAAGGTCAGGCTGTTGCAGCAGGCTCTTCAGGGTGGGAACAATGGTGATGTGCTGGCAAAACAGCGTAAAGTTGGCGATGTTGCGACGTTTCGCCTGTTGCAGCGTCAGCGCGGTGCTCGGCATGGTGGTTTCGAATCCCAAACCGAAAAACACCACCTGACGATCGGGATTTTTCTCCGCCAGCGTCAGCGCATCCAGCGGCGAATAAACAATGCGCACGTCCGCGCCATGTCGGCGGGCGTCCTGCAACGAACCGTTGCGGCCCGGCACGCGCATGGCGTCGCCGAAGGTGCAAAAGATCACCTCGGGATGCGCCGCAATCTCCAGACAAGCGTCAATACGCCCCATCGGCAATACGCAAACCGGACACCCCGGGCCGTGGATAAATTCAATTTCCGGCGGCAGCAGACGATCCAGACCGAATTTGAAAATGGCGTGCGTATGTCCGCCGCAGACTTCCATCAGCTGTAGCGGCCGCTCGCGCCATTGCGGCATGTCGGCCACCAGCGACTGAATGCGTTGCAGCAACGCTTTCGCCAGTTCAGGATCGCGGAATTCATCAACGTACTGCATGGTCGGCTCCGGTCTGTCGCATTTCATCCAGCTCCAGCCCCACGGCGCGCATCGACTGCAACGCCGTCAGCGTATCCCGCGCTTCCTGTTCATCCAGCAGGCTCATGGCGAAACCGACATGCACCAACACCCACTGCCCGATCAGATCGGCGGGATCGCCTTCGCAAACCAGCGCAATGCTCACCGAACGTTGTACGCCGCAGACGTCGACATACGCGGGCTGATGAATGTCAGCGCCGACGGCCACCACCTTGCCGGGAATGCCTAGGCACATAGCTGCGCCTCCAGCCAACCGATCCACTCCTCCATGCCATCGCCGTGGCTGGCGGATAGCGCGATAACCTGAATATCGGGATTGACGCGCCGGGCATTCGCCACGCAGGCTTCCAGATTGAAATCCAGATAAGGCAGCAAATCGATTTTGTTAATGACCATCAGCGATGCCGCGGCAAACATATGCGGATACTTCAGCGGCTTATCCTCGCCCTCCGTGACCGAAAGCACGGCGACTTTGGCGCGCTCGCCGAGATCAAAACCGGCCGGACACACCAGATTGCCGACGTTCTCAATGAACAACAGACTGTTGTCCGGCAGTTGCAGACGATGCGCGGCATCATGCACCATCTGCGCATCCAGATGGCATCCTTTGCCGGTATTCACCTGAATGGCCGCAACGCCCGTCGCCCGAATGCGCTCGGCGTCATTAGTGGTTTGCTGATCGCCCTCAATCACCGCGCAGGGTACCTTCTGACTGATGTGATTCAGCGTAGCGGTCAATAGCGTGGTTTTACCCGAACCGGGGCTGGAAACCAGATTCAGCGCCAGAATATTCTGCGCGTTGAAGTGTTCCCGGTTATGTTCCGCCAGATGATTATTCTTGCTCAGTACGTCCATTTCAATCTGGAGCAGACGTTGCTGGCCGACGCCCGGCGCATGGGTTCCCGCCTCGCCGTGACCGTAATGCAGATCCTGTTCATTAACCTCCGGCTGAAACGCCGCTTCGCGCTCGTCGGCGGCATGTTGTTTCGCCGGTTTCGCTCCCTGCCGGATCTTGGGCGGCAGCGCGTAATAATGATTATGGACATCGCCATGATAATGATGGTGGTGGATAATCACGCAGCGGCCTTTTATTTTGCCGCCGTGGTGATGACCATGGTCGTGATGATCGTGCTCATGGTCATGATGATGGTCGTGCTTATGCCCGTGTTCGTGTTCGTGATGATGGTCATGCTGATGAAGATGTTCTTCACCCTCGATTCTGCTTTCCCCTTCACCGCAACCGCATGTGGTACACATAGGGATCTCCTCCCGCTATTTCTCTTTAGCCCAGACGGGCTGGACTATCGGTTACTCAATCGCTAACTGTTTAATCTGCATGCTGTCGCCGTCATCAACCCGCAGGTTGTAGCTGCCGCACTGCGGACATCCGGCGCCGTGCTCGACCACCGCCACCAGCGCGCTGCATTCCCAGCACCAGGCTTTGGCCGGTCGAACCGCGACGTGCAGTCGGCACCCTTCCGCCAGCGTTTGTCGGCAGACGGACTCGAAACAAAAACGCAGCGCGCTTTCTTCGATACAGGAAAGCGCGCCGATCTCCAGCCAGACCTCCGTCACCCGCCGGGCTTTATGTTGACGGGCCTGTTGTTCAATCAGCTCCAGTGCGTTATAGCACATGGAAATTTCATGCATGACGCTCCCCCCGGTTTCGGCTAAACAGCGCGCGCCGGCTGACGTTTTGCGGCGCATCGGCATCAATCACCGGAAACGAAAGCGCCATTTTCGCACTCTGCTCCGCCAGTGAAATCGCCTGTTCGCCGCTCATCCGGCTATCTATCGGCGACATTAATGAGCAAGACAGATACTGTTTCCCCGCCATTTCACCCACAATGAACGTCGCGTCGCCGCAAGGCAGCGACAGCGCCAGACGGTCGCCCAGCGTTCTGACTGGCCAGTCCTGCCGCGGCCCCGGCAACACCAGCAGACTCATCATCCACGGCGTCAGCAGGCAGCCAATCCACTGTTGTTCAAACAGCGTAAATCCACAGGCTTTCACGGGAATGCCTTGACGGTAAAAGGGCAGCATCTGCATCTTTTCCCGTCCGATTTGCGCGAACATCGCCTCCAGCCAGGCCGCCGGATGCTCATCATCATGCCGGATAATCATTGAAGATTCTTTGCGATAGCCCGGCATTAGGTTTAAATCGCCGGCTTCGGATTGCTTATTCACCACAGACCTCGCATTGTTCGCGTTCGCTGACCGTGATCCCGCTTTGCCGCAGCGCCGCAATGATTTGCTGTAAAGCCGGCGCTATCGCCCGCTGTATCGTCTCGGTCAGACCAATATGCACATCCAGCGATTCGGGAACCACGCCGATCAGCGTCAACCGGCGGGGAAACTCGCCCGTCAGTTGCAACGCCATCAGCACGTCGGACAAACCTAACTGGTGCGGAGAAATCTTGCGGGTAAAGAGTGCGGGTACTTCGCCGTCGCGCAGCACCGCCACCTCGCCCGGCGTCTGTCCGGTCAGCACGGCATCGGCCACGATCAGATGATCGCGTCCGGCCATCGCTTCCATCAGCTCCATGCCTGACGTACCGCCGTCAAGGATGTCGATTGCCGGCGAAAATCTGTAGCGCTGCTCTAACGCTTCGATAATACGCACGCCGACCGCTTCATCGCTCAACAGCAGGTTGCCTATCCCCAGCACCAGTATATTCATCACAACACCTTGACCCGGGTGACTTCGTTGCCGCTTACCGTATCCACAATATGCACCGCGCAGGACATGCACGGGTCAAAGGAGTGGATGGTGCGCACCACCTCCAGCGGCTTATGCGGATCGGCGACCGGCGTGCCGACCAGCGACTGCTCGTAAGGGCCGGGAACGCCGTCGAAGTTGCGCGGGCCGGAGGTCCAGGTCGACGGAACAACCGCCTGATAGTTGGTGATTTTGCCGTTTTTAAACACGATCCAGTGCGACAGCATGCCGCGCGGCATTTCGCCGAAGCCGACGCCGCGAAATTCGGTATCCGGCGACAGGTCGGGCTTGATGAAGGTCTGATGATCGCCTTTGCCGATATTGGTCACCAGCGCCTGCCATTGCTGCGCCAGCGTATCTTTCAGCACGCAGCAATGCACCGTCCGGCCGATAACCCGGCCCAAGGTGGAGTGCAGGTGTTCGGTTTCCAGCGTCTTGCCGGTCAGCGTCTGGTATGCCGCGGCAACCTGGGCAAAGTGTTTCTTCGTGTCTTCATGTCCGGCGGCCAAACCGCACAGCAGCCACGCCAGCGGCCCGACTTCAACGGTCTTGCCGTAGAAGGTCGGCGCTTTAACCCAGGAGTATTTGCCGTCATCCTGCCAGCCAGTATAGTTGGGACGCGTCAACCCTTCCCACGGCGCCAGCGGCTCATCATCCTGATACCAGGCATGCTTGCCGCTTTCCTTGATGCCTTCAATCAGGAACTTATCGTTATGGCTGGTGATGGGCCGGAATTTGGCGAAATCGCCGTTTTCCAGATAGCCGCCGGCCAGCAGGAAACCGCCGTTTTTGTTGTCCGTCGGCAGCTCAGGCACGCTGAGATAGTGATCGGCGCCTTTGCCCAGCGTCAGCCATTCAGGGTAATGGGCGGCGATCACCGCACAGTCCACTTTGTAGACCTGCTCGATAAAATCGCTCAACCGGTCGATAAAGGATTTCACATACATCAGACGTTCAAGGTTCAGTACGCTGGGCGCGTCAAGATTGATCGGGTTGGCGACGCCGCCCACGGCCAGATTCTGAATATGCGGCGTTTTACCGCCGAGGATCGCCACTATCCGGTTGGCGTCGCGCTGACACTCCAGCGCTTGCAGGTAGTGGGCGACCGCAATCAGGTTGACTTCCGGCGGCAGCGCCATCGCCGGGTGTCCCCAGTAACCGTTGGCGAAAATACCCAGTTGCCCGCTGGCGACCAGATCTTTCAGCTTCTGCTGCACTTTGGTGAATTCCGCCGCATTGTTCAGCGGCCAGTCAGACAACCCTTTCAGCAACGCCTCCGCTTTCTGCGGATCCGCCTCCAAAGCCGAAGTAACGTCAACCCAGTCGAGCGCGGAGAGCTGATAGAAGTGAACGATATGGTCATGGATGCTATGTCCCGCCAGAATCAGGTTACGGATGTACTGCGCATTCACCGGAACGTTCAACTGCAAGGCGTTCTCCACCGCGCGAACGGAGGCAATGGCGTGTACCGTGGTGCATACGCCGCAGATACGTTGCACAATCATCCAGGCATCGCGCGGATCCTGACCTTTGACAATCTCCTCCATACCGCGCCACATGGTGCCGGACGACCAGGCCTTTGTGACTTTCCCCTGTTCAATTTCGCAATCAATGCGCAGGTGTCCCTCAATGCGGGTAATAGGATCAATGGTGATGCGTTGGCTCATGCTTTACCTCGGCCTGATAATTCTTATGAACGCCTTCCAGCGCGGGAAGTACCGGCAGCAGCCGGATTAACAAGATGTATGCGCAAACTTCAATCGCGACAAAACCTATGGAGATCAGCACTTCCGATGCAGCCGGGAAGTAGTGGTAACCCCCGCCGGGATTGAAAGCCAGCAAGGAATAGCTCAGCCGCCACACGGCGGCCCCGAACAACATGCTCAATGCCCCCAGAAACAGCAGACGCGAGTCATTGCGGCAACGTTTGAAGCGGAACAGCAGCAACGGGAAAATCATCAGCGCGGCTTCACACCAGAAAGTCACGGCGAAACGGTCGCCCGCGAACAGATAGCGCGCCTTGTCGTGCCAGAGAATTTCGCCGAAACGCAGCACCACGAACAGCAGCAGCAATACCTGGAGGACGCGCGTCAGACGGGCGAACAGGGATTTTTCATCCGCGCCGCGCCCCTTCAGCCCGGCCTGCACCAGCGAGCCTTCGAACATCACGATCGAAAAGCCCATGATAAATGCGGTCAGCAGCGACAGCAGCGGCAACAGCTCATAGCTCTGCCACAGCGGATGGACTTTATAGCCGGCGGAAATCATCAGCGAACCCATCGATGACTGGTGCATGGTGGGCAACAGCGCGCCCAGCGCGATTATAAAAAACATCACCTTATTTAATCGCTTAAGCGCTATCTTCCACCCCAGTCGCTCGCAGATCACCGGGGCGAACTCCAGCGCCATCACGCCGATGTAAATCGTCATACAGACCGCGGTTTCAAACAGTACGGATGAGGTATTGAAATGGCCGGGAATAAAGAAGTACGGAATATTCCAGTAACGCCCGACGTCGATGGTGATCGACAGCCCGCCCAGCGAATAGCCGAACAGGCTGGCCAACAGCGCCGGACGAACCAGCGGATGGTATTCCCCCCGGTTAAACACATAGACGGCCCAGGCCAGCGCCCAGCCGCCGCAGGCAAACCCGGTACCCACCAGCAGATCGAAGGCGATCCAGATCCCCCAGGGATAGCCCCCGTTCAGCGCGGCGACCGAACCGATGCCGAACACCAGACGTTTGACAATCAGCAGCGCGCACAGAATGACAAACGGCGCCAACGCCACCACCGGCCAACTGACCAGACGCCCACCTAATGGACTCGCTTTATGCGCCGTCATGATCGTTCTCCTGTTTCTTATCATCCTGCGGGCGACCGTCATGATCCAGCCGGTCCGCGCGGGTATTGCGATGCACCAGCACCGACAGGCCCGCTAACACCGCCAGCGGCAATATCATGCCCTTGTACAGCGTATGCTGAATATGCTCGGAACGCGCGCCGGTAGACAGTTCGGCCAGTTCCGGCAAGTCAAGATTCTGATAAGGCACGCCCGCCAGCACCAGCACCTGAGTGCCGCCCGCTTCTTTCTCGCCATAAACATACTGGTCATACTTCGGCACGGTATGCAGATAGGTATCCTTCCTGGCCAGCGTCTGACGCGGATAGTGATACTCATCGCCTGCCTGCAACGATAAACGGCGTTTCGCTTCCGCCAGCAATTCTTCACGGGCGCCGAAAATAACCGCGCCGGTGGGACAGACATCCACACAGCCCGGCAGACCGCCTTTGTCTAATCGTTCCAACCCCGGCTGATTGCAGAGTTCGCACTTATGCAGCTTGCCGAACGGATCCTCATAATCGTATTTGGGAATGTTGAACGGACAGGCGACCATACAGTAACGACAGCCGGTACATACGCCGGCGTCGTAATGCACAACGCCGGTTGTGGGATTTTTTTTCAGCGCCGAAACCGGACAAACCGAAACACAGTTCGGATCAACGCAGTGCATGCACTGTTTTTTGATATAGGCGTAGCCATTCTCAACCTGATCCTTATTTTTTCCGTCGCCAGAGCTCCATACCTGAATGATATTATTGGTGTAAGGGCTGAGCTTATCGTTGTTCGACCAGGTGGCGTCCCCGCCGGCGTAGATCGTGCTGTCCGGCTTATAGCTCAGCTTATTGAGTTGCTGACACTCGCTGACGCAGGCCTGACAGCCCACGCACAGCGTTGAGTCGTAAAGCATCCCCAACGCGCCGGGAATCGGCGGCTTATTGGTTGCCGCGGCATGACCCGCCAGAGGCGTGCCGGCCAGCAGCGCGCCGGCGGAAGCCAGCTTGAAAAAATTGCGTCTGTTCACGGCTTAACCCTCCCGGGATCCGTTTCCGGCATCCTGCTGACTTTGCTTTTGAGCCGCCTGCTTTTGCTGACGCCCCAACTCGCGCACCGCCATCAGGCTGACGCCGCCGACCACGCCGAGCACGCCGCCGATCAACCCTGTCGCGGTGGCGGAGATATGGCCGCCCTCCGGACTATGGACCGCCGGTTTTTCCACCCGCGGCGTGGGATTTTCCACATTGGCCAGTTGGAAAATGCCTTTGGTAAAACCGATGCCTTTCTCGTTGCAGCCATAGCAAGGATGCCCGATGCCCACCGGCCAGATGCCGCCGCCGACGTCGCAGAATTCCAGCGTCGGGCAGTTGCCGTAGGTTTCCGGCCCTTTACAACCCAGATGGTAGAGACACCATCCCTGACGATGGCCTTCATCGCCGAATTCTTTGGCGAAACGTCCGGCGTCAAAGTGCGGGCGCCGCTCGCAGTTTTCGTGGATCAGGCGACCGTAGGCGAAGGTCGGCCGGCCCTGGCTATCCAGCGCCGGCGGACGTTGATAAGTGATGATATGCGCGACGGTGGCCAGGAAGTTGTGCGGATTCGGCGGACAACCGGGGATATTAATGACGGTTTTACCCGGCAAGATCTCCTGCAAGCTGACTGCGCCGGTCGGATTGCTGCCCGCCGCCGGCACGCCGCCCCAGGCCGAACAGGATCCGATGGCGATAATCGCCGCCGCATGCTCCGCCGTCTCGCGGATATGCTCTACTATCGGTTTGCCTGCCACCATACAGTAGATGCCGCCGTCTTTGATGGGGATCGACCCATCGACAACCAGAACGTATTTCCCTTTGTATTGCTCGATAGCACGATGCTTGTTTTCTTCCGCCTGTTCGCCAAACGCGGCGGACAGTACTTCGTGATATTCCAGCGAGATGGTGTTTAACAGCAGATTCTCAATGGTTGGATGCGTCGCCCGCAACAGGGACTCGGTACACCCGGTACACTCTTGCGCCCCTATCCAGATTACCGGCGGACGTTGCGTGGAGACGATCGATTGCGCTATTTCCGCGACGGCGGAGTCCGCCAATCCCATTGATGCCGCCAGTGCTGCACATAACTTCATAAAATCACGACGATTAACGCCGTGATGGGAAAGCATTAAATTTTCCCCACTCATTTTTTATTATTCTCCTGTAACTCGAACGGAGTAACACACGAAATGTGTGTGGGTATGGTAATGAGGAAATTTATTTAACAGACTTGATCTTCATCAATCGCTGGGACAATAGGCGTATTATTTCTGTTATAACTGTGACTTTATACGCATAGACTCTATTTAAAGGCGCATATTCTTTGTTTAGATGAGAAATAATCTCAATAACTCGCTGAATTATCCGCACATTTATTTTGCGTTGGCTAAATCGATTAATCACAGGGTGAGTCGCACAAAAACCAGAACATAATAAACTGATAAATAACATTATTTTATAAAAACACTATTTAAATCCCTTTATTATCAGATTGGCGGTCTCCGGATTAGCGCATTTTTAAACCTAAATATAAAATTAATTACTTTAGATATTTTAGTTTAAAAACAGGAGAAAATGACCATCCTCTTAAATTTTGACTTGAGGGAAATGTTAACGGAATAAATATTGGTGAGAATTTTTTATCTATGTGAAAAATATAAAGCGTCATGCTGAATGTTAATAAAAAGGCGGCATGGTTATCAACCGTGCCGCCTTGATTAAAACCGTATGGCGCGAATTAAGGTCGTTATTGAATACCCTGACTGCGCAGGTAATCCTCATAATTTCCGGTGAAGTCGGTCGCTTTGTTCGGCGTCATTTCAATAATACGGGTCGCCAGGGAACTGACGAACTCGCGGTCATGCGAGACGAACAACAGCGTGCCTTCATACATCTCCAGCGCCATGTTCAGCGCCTCAATGGATTCCATATCCAGGTGGTTGGTCGGCTCATCCATAACCAGGATATTGGGACGCTGCATCATCAGCTTGCCGAACAGCATACGCCCCTTCTCACCACCGGATAACACCTTCACTTTCTTCTTGATATCATCCTGGCTGAACAGCAAACGTCCGAGTACGCTACGAACCGCCTGCTCATCATCCTTCTCCTGCTTCCACTGGCTCATCCAGTCAAACACCGTCAGCGAGTCATCGAATTCATATTCGTGATCCTGCGCGTAATAGCCGATTTTCGCGTTTTCCGACCATTTAACCGTACCGCTATCAGGCTGAAGATCGCCGACCAGCGTTTTCAACAGCGTCGATTTCCCGACGCCGTTGGTTCCCAGAATCGCCACCTTCTCGCCGACTTCCACCATCAGGTTTAATTTGCTGAACAGCGGACCGTTATCGAACCCTTTCGCCAGAGCCTCCACCTCCAGTGCGTTACGAAACAGCTTTTTATCCTGCTCGAAGCGGATAAACGGGTTCTGACGGCTGGAGGCTTTTACCTCTTCCAGTTGAATTTTATCAATCTGGCGGGCGCGTGAAGTCGCCTGTTTGGATTTGGATGCATTCGCGCTGAATCGGCTGACGAAAGACTGTAATTCGGAGATCTGCGCTTTCTTTTTGGCGTTATCCGCCAACAGACGTTCGCGCGCCTGCGTCGCCGCCGTCATATATTCATCATAATTGCCGGGGTAAATACGCAGTTCGCCGTAGTCGAGATCCGCCATATGGGTACACACCATGTTCAGGAAGTGGCGATCATGGGAAATAATAATCATGGTGCTGTTACGGTCGTTCAACACCTGCTCCAGCCAGCGAATGGTATCAATATCCAGGTTGTTGGTCGGTTCGTCGAGCAACAGGATATCCGGATCGGCGAACAATGCCTGCGCCAGCAGGACGCGTAATTTCCAACCGGGAGCGACTTCACTCATTAGACCGTAATGCTGCTCCAAAGGAATGCCGACGCCCAACAGCAACTCACCGGCGCGCGCCTCGGCGCTGTAACCGTCCATCTCGCCATACTGCACTTCCAGATCGGCGACTTTATAGCCATCGGCTTCACTCATTTCAGCCAGCGCGTAAATACGATCGCGCTCTTCTTTCACCGCCCATAGCTCGGCATGGCCCATGATCACGGTATCCAGCACGCTGTATTTTTCGAAAGCGAACTGATCCTGACGCAATTTACCCAAACGCTCATTGGGATCGAGGGCCACGTTGCCGGAACTCGGCGCTAAATCGCCGCCCAGAATTTTCATGAACGTGGATTTACCGCAACCGTTCGCGCCGATCAAGCCGTAGCGGTTACCGCCGCCGAATTTAACGGAAATATTTTCAAACAATGGCTTACTGCCAAACTGCATCGTGATGTTGTTGGTACTTAGCACAGAACTTACTCAAGTCAGAATGTGATGTTGGTCGCATTATGCCACAGAAGCGCCACATAATCGCGACAGAGAGCGATATTGCGCCGCACCGTCGCCGGTCGCGCCGGATATTATTCTCTGCATGCGCACAGAATCATGCATAAAAACTATCCTTCACTCAAAGACAAACCGCTGATTTACAGTCATAATTATTAAAAATCGCTATTCTCAGGACGCCGGAATAAAACCAAGAAACCGGCGACCTGAACTATCGACTCGCCAATAAATAGCAAAACACGGCCACAGGCCGGTAATTTGAAAGATTCGGGGATGACAGGAAAAGACGACCTATGCCGCAACAACGACGCTTTAAACAAATCGATGTGTTTACCCAACGCCCCTTCAAAGGGAATCCTTTGGCCGTGGTGCTGGACGCCGACGGTCTGACCGATGAACAGATGCAAAGTATCGCCCGTTGGACCCACCTGTCGGAAACCACCTTTGTCGTCCCTCCCACCAATCCGCTGGCCGACTATGGCGTACGCATTTTTACCCCTGAGCAGGAACTGCCGTTTGCCGGCCATCCCACGCTGGGTACGGCGCACGCGCTGCTGGAGTCGGGTTTACAGACCAAATCCCCCGGGCAGATTATCCAGCAAAGCGGCATCGGCCTGGTACCCATCAATATTGATGATGATGGTTCGCTGGCCTTTCATGTGCCGCCGGCCACAATCGAGCCCTTTGATGCCACGTTATCCCCGCTGCTGGAGCGAACGCTCGGCAGCGCCAGAATAGATAAGCGCTATTCCCCGGCAACTGTACGAATGGGAATAAGTTGGTTGATAGTACGGATGGACAACGCCGATACCTGCCTGAACATCACGCCGGACGCGCAATCCCTGGCCGATTTACAAGCAGCCTGCCAGACCGACGGCATCGCCATTTACGGACCGCATGATAACGCCAGCCCAACGGACTACGAAGTTCGCACGTTTTACATGGAACAGGGATACCTCAGGGAAGATCCGGTCACCGGCAGCGCCAATGCTTGTCTGGCCTGCATACTGCGCCAACAACATTATCCGGATAATATCGCCGCCCAACTGGATTACCAGGTTCGACAAGGAACCAAACTCCAGTGCGACGGCCGAATATCGGTGGTCTACATCAATGACGAGCCCTGGGTCGGCGGGCATAGCGTGACGATAATTGATGGTACGCTGCTGGCGTAAACGCCCCAATAGCGGATAAGCGCCGCGCAGGCAGAGCCTATTGCATGCTTGTCGTTACAGAGTGATTGTGAAAAACGGGATAGAGTATACTCGGGCAGTTAGCCGCGTAGCGCGGCCAACGCTCATTCATTTGACGCATAACCGCAATATTCAGCCCCCAGACTTAACGTCTGGCCAGCAGCAACCCCAGCACCAGCCCGACGGTTGCGCCGATACCGATACCTTGCCAGGGTTTTTCATGCACATAGATATCCGCTTTATCCGCGACCTGTTTGGCCCGGGCATAGTAACTGTTGCCGGCGCCGCCGATTCTGGCTTTCACCTCTTTCAACGACTGTTCCGCCTTAGTCTTAAGATCAAGGTAAGCTTTATCAGCCTGATCGCCCGAGTAGCGCAATAATTCTTCCAGCGTTTCAGATAAGAGCTTCAGATCGTCATCGACGCGAATATCTTCAGGCTGCTGTTTTACATCTGCCATAAAATGCTCCTTTCCTTATGAAAAAAATTGTCCCGTTAACTATAGACAATTTTGCGTACTTGCAATGGTCTTAAGCGGCCGGATCATTCCTAAAGAAGCGGTTCAGCAAGCGACGAATAGGGATTGCCGCCATAAAAAACGCCGCAGACCATCGTCTACGGCGGTTTCATCTGACCGTCTGCGTACCCTTACATGATTGGCTGGGCCAACTGCACCAGGGAAATCAGCGGTTGCGGGTAAAAACCCAGTATCAACACCACGATTGCCGAGATCACCACCACCGCGCCGCCGGCCGTCAATGCCCAGTTTCCTGGCGCATCATCGCGCGTTGACGTCTGCGGCGCATCCAGATACAGGCTGACCATCAACCGCAGATAATAGTAGAGGCCAATCGCGCTACCCAACACGACCGCGCCGGCCAACCACCACTGGTCAGTGTTCACGCTGACGGCCAACACGTAGAACTTGCCGAAGAAGCCCAGCGTCATCGGGATACCGGCCAGCGACAACATCATCACCGTCATCACCGCAGCCAGGACGGGCTTATGCCAGAACAGGCCGCGATAGGACAGCATGGAGTCGGCCTCAGGGCCGCTGCACGGACTTGATATCAGGCTGACAACGCCAAAGGCGCCGAGACTGGCAAACAAATAGCCCACCAGATAGACGCCAACCGTTTCCAGCGCCAGTTGATGAGTTTGCACCGCGATCAATGCAACCAGCAGATACCCCATATGCGCAATGGATGAGTATCCCAGCAAACGCTTGATGCTGTGCTGGGATACCGCCATCACGTTGCCGAACACGATGGAAACAAACGCAATCACGCCAAGCGCGATTCTGGCCGAGTCGCTGTCCACCATCGGTGCGTAGAGGAACAAACGCATCACCGCGCCGAAAATGGCGATCTTGCTGGCGGTGGCCAGAAAAGTCGAAACCGGCGCCGGCGCGCCCTGATACACATCCGGCGTCCACAGTTGGAAAGGCGCCAGCGACAGCTTAAAGCCCACGCCGACGATGATCATCCCCAACCCCGCCAGCAACAGCGGCTCATGGATGTGGAGATCGCTCAGGCTGCGCCCCAGACTGGCGAAGGTCAGATTGCCCGAATCGGCATATACCAGCGCCATACCGAACAGCAGGAAAGAAGACGACGCCGCCGAGAGCAACATGTATTTTATACCGGCCTCCAGCGAACGCGCCTGGCGAAAGGCGTAACTGACGAGTCCAAACAGCGGCAGCGAAATCAGTTCAATGCCAATGAACAACGACGCAAGATGATTCGCGCTCGCCAGCAGGATCCCCCCTAACGAGGCAATCAGCACCAGCAGATAGAACTCGTCGCGGTTATCCTCATACCCTTCCAACCAGGAATAAGCAAAGGTACAGGTCGCCAGGCTGGCCACCAACACCAGTCCGGTATAGAACATGGAAAAACCATCAACCCGTAACAGCGGGGTCACATCGGTCGGCCCTGCCTGGCCTGCAAAGTAAAGCGACAGCAGCGCGATGCTCAGACCGATAACCGTCAAGGTTGCGTTGACAAAATGGTTGCGTCGCCACGCAATGCACAGCATCACAACCACTACCGTCAATCCGACGATCAACAGCGGCGATAGCGCAATTAGTTGTTGAGGAGTTATTGTCATGGCGAATTACGGCCTTGTTGTTGAAATTATTGAATCTGGAGTAGACGACATAAACCACTGCTGGATATTTGCCATCGCCGCACTGGAGGTATCCAGAATCGGTTGCGGGAACACCCCTAACAACACCAGCAACACCACCAGCGGCATAACGACGGACAGCTCGCGCATCGTCATACCCGGCAGCGGTTGTTCTGATTTCGGGGCGCCGTAATAAGCACGTTGCATCAGCATCAGCGAATAAACCGACGCAAATACCAGACCGAAGGTGGAAATCACGGTAATCAGCGGAACAACCTGATAACTGCCGATCAGAATATTAAATTCCCCGACAAAGTTACCGGTTCCCGGCATACCTAAGGTGGCGACGGCAAAAAAGAGCGACAGCGCCGGCAAATATCTGAGACGGGCCCACAGCCCTCCCATCTGACGCATATCCCAGGTATGCACACGCTCGTACAACTGACCGCAAAGGATAAAAAGCCCCGCGGCCGACAGACCGTGAGCAATCATCAGGATAACCGCGCCCTGAAAAGCCTGTTGGTTGCCGGAGTAAATGGCAATCATCACAAAGCCCATATGGGAAACCGAGGTGTAAGCGACCAACCGCTTGATATCGGTCTGATTAAAGGCCATCCAAGCGCCGTAGAATACGCTGATCACCCCTAACCACATGGCGATAGGCGCAAATTCGTGCGAGGCATTCGGAAACAGCGGCAGGCTGAAGCGCAGTAAACCGTAGGCTGCCGTTTTCATCAACAGCCCGGCCAGGTCGACGGAACCCGCGGTCGGAGACTGGCTGTGGGCATCCGGCGACCAGCCATGTACCGGCACCAACGGCATTTTCACCGCGAAGGCGACGAAGAATCCCAGCATCAGCAGGTATTCAATGCCATACGACATTTCCGTTTTCAGCAACGCTTCGTAATTGAAGGTCCAGACGCCGGTAGCATCATGATGCACGAATACCAGCGCCAGAATGGCGATCAGCATTACCAGGCCGCTGGTCTGGGTATAAATGATGAATTTGGTTGCCGCGGCGGTTCGGGTTTTGTCATCAGAACCTTTGTGTCCCCATATGGCGATGAGGAAATACATCGGCACCAGCATCATTTCCCAGAAGAAGAAGAACAGGAACAGGTCGATAGCGACGAATACGCCGATAACGCCGACCAGCGTCCACAATATTCCAAGGTGGAAAAGCCCCTGGTTGTGGTGCTCCTCATTCCAGGAACTGAGTATCGCCAACACGCCCAGTAGCGCGGTCAACACCACCATCAGCACCGAAAGTCCATCCAGTGCCAGATGAAAATCGATGCCAAAGCGGGGGATCCACGGAACACTGAACTCAGCCTGCCATTGCGGCAGTCCGCCGGGCGTTGCCAAAGAATAGCCACCTTGCAACCAGAGTTGCAGAGATAGCACCAACGTCAACCCCATCGCAATCAACGCGATCCAGCGCGGTACTTTGGTACCTAAACGCTCAGACAGCCAACACAGCAGACCGCCGATAAAGGGGATAAGAATTAGCCAAGGTAGTAGCATGGCGCTTTGTGTCCCTAAATTAAAGAAATCTGAAAACTTGCCGTGGCGGGCACTCTCATCAGGAATGCCCTACCCTTCGTACGTTCCGGCTACCGTCTTAAACCAGCAGTAACAACGCCAGCACGACGACAGCGCCCAACCCCATGGAGGCAACGTACCACCGCACCTGACCATTTTCGCTCACTGCCAGCCCGCGGTTACCCCAACGGGTAATGAAAGCCGGAATATTCATCAGCGCGTCCAGCGGATCGCGGCGCAACAGTCTGGCGACGGCCAGATAGGGTTTGACAAAAACTTTGTCGTACAGCCAGTCAAATCCCCAGGCATGGAACCACCAGGTTGAGAAGAAACGTCCGGGCGCGCTTTGCGCGATACTGTTCACCCATTGACGTTTACCCAGCCACAGCAATGCGGCCAGTAAGATGCCCGCGATGGCGACCACGCCGGAAACGATTTCCAGCGTTATCATCCGGCCGTGCTCCAGTTCCGTTGTTTCCGGCAGTACGCCGTGCAACGGCGGCACAATCATCGCCCCGATAAAGGTGGACAGCACCATTAACACAATCAGCGGTAAATGATGTGAGATGCCTTTCCCCGCATGAGCTTTGGTTTTCGCCTCGCCGTGGAACACAATAAAGATCATACGGAAGGTGTACAGCGAGGTCATAAAGGCGCCGACCAGCCCCGCCACCATCAAATTGAGGTGACCGTTAGCCCAGGCGCCCGCCAGAATTTCGTCTTTACTGAAGAATCCGGCGGTAACCAGCGGCAACGCAGCCAATGCCGCGCCGCCGACCAGAAAGCAGACATACACCAGCGGAATGGTTTTACGCAGCCCGCCCATTTTGAAAATGTTCTGCTCGTGATGACAAGCCAGAATCACCGAACCGGAAGACAGGAACAGCAACGCTTTGAAAAACGCGTGGGTCATCAGATGGAAAATCGCCGCATCCCACGCCTGTACCCCCAACGCCAGAAACATATAGCCGATCTGACTCATGGTGGAATAAGCGAGTACGCGTTTGATATCCGTCTGCACCAGCGCGGCAAATCCCGCCAATACCAGCGTGACCGCGCCGACGACGCCGACCAGATGTAAAACATCCGGCGCCAGCAGGAACAACCCGTGGGTACGGGCGATCAGATACACCCCGGCGGTCACCATCGTCGCGGCGTGGATCAATGCCGAGACCGGCGTCGGCCCCGCCATGGCATCCGCCAGCCAGGTTTGCAGCGGCAACTGAGCGGACTTACCGACCGCGCCGCCCAGCAACATCAAGGTCGCCCAGGTGATCGCCGGAGACCCCTCCGCCAGTTGTTGCGGCGCCAGTACCATCAGTTCGCGGAAGTTAAGCGTCCCCAGTTCCCGATAAAGAATGAACAGCGCAAACGCCAGAAATACGTCGCCCACGCGCGTTACCACAAAGGCTTTCATCGCCGCCGCGCCGTTTTTCGGGTTGGTGTAGTAGAAACCGATCAGCAGATAGCTGCACAGCCCCACCCCTTCCCATCCGAGGTACATCAGCAACAGGTTATCCGCCAGAACAAGCACCACCATACTGGCGATAAACAGGTTGGTGTAGGCGAAGAAGCGGGAATACCCCTCTTCGCCGCGCATATACCAGGAAGCGAACAGATGGATAAAGAACCCCACGCCGGTCACCACAGACAGCATGGTGGCCGACAGGCCGTCAAGCGTCAGCGTTACGCCGATATTAAAATCGCCCACCGCCATCCAGGTCCAGAGATGCTGGTCAAACGCGCCCGCACTGCTATGTTGCTGACCAAGGAAATCAGCCACTGCCCAGGCGGCCGTCAGCGCCGCCAACCCAACGGAACCCACACCGACCGTCGCAGACGCGTTCTCCGACCAGCGGCCGCGGGAAAACGCCAACAGCAGGAAGCCAAGCAGCGGGAATAGTATTGTTAAATAGAGTAAGTTCATCCGCGCATCTCACTGACTGTATCAATATTCAGATTCTGGCGGCGGCGGTACAGTTGCAGCAACAGCGCCAACCCGATGCTGGCTTCAGCCGCCGCCAGCGTAATCGCCAGGATATACATCACCTGCCCGTCCGCCTGATGCCAGTAGCTGCCGGCAACCACAAACGCCAACGCCGCCGCGTTGATCATTATCTCCAGGCTTATCAGCATAAACAGCAAGTTACGACGGATAACCAACCCAGTCAGCCCCAAAACAAACAGGATGGCTGCCAAAATCAAACCATGTTGTAACGGAATCATGCGCGTTCCCCTGTTATTTTATTCTCAACATTCTGGTGCGCGGTTTCTTTGGCGATAACCTCTCCGCGTTTGTCTTCACGACCGACGTGGAAAGCGACCACCAGCCCGGCCAACAGCAGCATCGAGGCCAGTTCAACGGCGAGAACATAAGGACCGAACAGCGCGATGCCCACCGACTTGGCATCCACCATGTCGCCGGTAATGCCCTGGTCGTCCAGACTTAAAATGCCCTTCACTATCACTATCAGCAAGACCAGCGACAGCAATGATGGTCCTATCCAGACGGTAGGTTTAAGCCATGCGCGTTCCTGCTCGACCACGGAGTTTCCCAGGTTGAGCATCATCACCACAAACACGAACAGCACCATAATGGCGCCCGCGTAAACGATGATCTCCAGCGCGCCGGCGAAGTAAGCCCCCAGCGAGAAAAACACGCAGGCGATGGCGATGAGAGAAACAATCAGATATAACAACGCATGCACGGGATTGGTATGAGTGATGACGCGCAACGTCGCCACTACTGCAATCAGGCCCGCAATATAAAAAGCGAATTCCATGCTAGCTCCTTAGGGCAATAGGCCTTTAACATCAATGGGTTTAGCTTCGTTTTCAGCTTCGCCTTTATCTTTCCCATCGATAGCCATGCCGGCCATCCGGTAGAAGTTATATTCCGGATATTTACCCGGCCCCGATATCAGCAGATCTTCTTTTTCGTACACCAGATCCTGCCGTTTGTAATCCCCCATCTCAAAATCCGGCGTTAACTGAATGGCGGTGGTAGGACAAGCCTCTTCACAAAAGCCGCAGAAAATGCAGCGCGAAAAGTTGATACGGAAAAACTCGGGATACCAACGACCATCTTTGGTTTCCGCTTTCTGCAAGGAGATGCAGCCGACCGGACAGGCCACGGCACACAGGTTACAGGCCACGCAACGCTCCGCGCCGTCCGGATCGCGCGTCAGCACGATACGGCCGCGATAACGCGGCGGCGGATTCACGGGTTCTTCGGGATACATTCTGGTTTCGCGCTTTTTAAAAGCGTTCGAGCCCACCATACAGATACTGCGTACCTGGGTGCCGAAACCAATCACTAAGTCTTTTAATGTCATGGTTCACTCACCCCTTATTGAGCGTTATACAAAATGACCGCGGCCGTCGCCAGCAGGTTCAGTAAGGTTATCGGCAGACAAACTTTCCAACCGAAAGCCATCACCTGGTCATAACGCGGACGGGGCAAGGCGGCGCGAATCAGAATAAACATCATCATGAAGAAGGCCGTTTTCAGCGCAAACCAGACAAACGGCGGCAGGAACGGACCATGCCAGCCCCCGAAGAACAGGGTAACGATCAGAGCGGAAACCGTGACGATACCGATATATTCGCCGACGAAGAATAAACCGAATTTCATGCCGGAATATTCGATGTGATAACCATCCGCCAGTTCCTGTTCCGCTTCCGGCTGGTCAAACGGATGTCGGTGACACACCGCTACCCCGGCGATGGCGAAAGTAACAAAGCCGAAGAACTGCGGAACGATGTTCCATAAATGCGCCTGCGATTCGACAATATCGCTCATATTGAAAGAACCGGCCTGAGCGACCACGCCCATCAGCGACAGACCAAGAAACACTTCATAGCTCAACGTCTGGGCGGAAGCGCGCACCGCGCCCAGCAATGAGTATTTGTTGTTGCTCGACCAGCCGGCAAACAGCACGGCGTAAACCGCCAGACCCGCCATCATCAGGAAGAAGAGTATCCCGATATTCAGATCCGACACGCCCCAGGTCGGGCTGACCGGCACAATGGCAAAGGACAGCAATAAAGAGGTAAAGGCGATCATCGGCGCCAGCGTGAAGATCACCTTGTCGGTAAATCTTGGCACCCAGTCTTCTTTGAAGAACATTTTGATCATATCGGCGACTAACTGTAACGAACCGCCCCAACCGACCCGGTTCGGTCCGTAACGCCCCTGGAACAGACCCAGCAGCTTACGTTCGCCCATACTCATGAATGCCCCGCAGGTCACCACGACCAGCAGAATGACGATCGCTTTGCCAACGGCAATCAGTACTTCCAGGAGCTCCGGTGTTAACCAACTCATTGTGCAGCCTCCCGCAGATTGTCAACGGTCGCGCCCGCCAGCACCGGCGCGATGCCCGGCAGTCCCAGCGGTAAACCGACCTGTCCCTGACTCAAGCCGTCGCTTAACCGCAGCGGCAAGCGTAATGTCTGGCCTTCGCAGCTCAATTCGACCAGCGTACCGGGATTCACCCCCAGTGCCGCCGCATCAGTCGGATTAACCATAACGTAAGCTTCAGGCATACGGCTTTGAATCACGGCAGAGCGCTGCGACATCTCATCGCTGCCGAACAGGTGATAATACGGCGCAACGCGCCAGCTTCCTGATTGAGCGACAAACGCCGCCGGGATGTTATCGAAATATCCCAACGTACTGTCTCCCGCTTCGATCAGGCGGACTCCCGGATCGCCGTGGCGAATATGACCGCCGACTTCATCCTGAAACTTGTTCCAGGCTTGCGGCGAGTTCCAACCCGGCGCCCAGGCGAAGGGAATCTGCTGACGATCGGCCTGCGGGCTGTTGTTCCCTTCCATTGAGAAGGCGAACATGGTGTCTTTATCCTGCGGCTGACGCGGCTCATGCACGCTGATGTTGGCGCGCATGGCGGTGCGTCCGCTTGAACGGTTCGGCGAACGCGCCAGTTTCTGCCCGCTAATTCTGAACGATGCGTCAGGCGCGGCCTGTTTAATCGCCGACAATTGCGGCATGGCATCAATACAGGCATCAATGACATGATCAAGCTGAGTCCAGTCGATTTTGCGGTTGTGGTAGGTGGAGCTCAGCGAGTGCAGCCAACGCCAACTTTCCAGCATCACCACGCTGTTGTCGTAGTAAGCGGGATCGTAGACCTGGAAAAATCGCTGCGCCCGGCCTTCCTGGTTGATTAGCGTACCGTCGCTTTCGGCAAAACTTGCCGCTGACAGAACAAAGCCGGCTTTATCCATGATGCGGGTGCGCTGATGATCCAGCACGATCACGTTGCCGGCTTTTTCCAGCGCCGCGTCAATGCGCGCGGCAGGCGCGTGACGATAGAGATCGTTCTCCATGACCACCACGCTGTCGGCTTCGCCGTTTTCCAGTTGCGCCAGCGCGTCATCCAGCGAGCCGCCCCCGATCATCGACAGGCCGATGCTGTTGGCCGCGGAGGCGACAAACGTGATGCCGACGTCGGCGCCGCGAGACTTGAGCGCCTGCGCCACATTGGCCGCCGCCGCGATAAGTTCTTCGCTGCCCGCGTTGGTGCCGGAAATAATCAGCGGTTTTTTCGCCCCGGTCAGCGCCTGAACAATGATGTCCACTTTCTGATCGAGTCCGTCGGCCAGATCCGTCACCGCCGGCGCGCTGTCATCCAGCGCATGGGCAATGGCGAAACCCAACCGGGCCTGATCGGCGACCGGCGCCCGATAGTTCCAGGCGGCGATATCGTCCAGTCGGGTACTGTCCACGTTGGTGATAAACAGCGGATGTTTGGCATGCTGACCAATATTCAGGATGGCCGCAATCTGCCAGTCGGCCACTTTCTGCGCCGCCGCCATTTCACGCGCTTTGCCTTTTACCGCCTGACGAACCGCCAATGCAATGCGCGCGCCGGTCTGAGTCAGATCTTCGCCCAGCACCAGAACGGCGTCATAACTTTCGATCTCGCGCAGCGCCGGCGTACGCACGCCGCCGTTCTGCAAAACTTGCAGAATCAGTTGCAGCCGTTGTTGTTCGTCGTGGGCGATACCGGTATAAAAGTTTTCCGCCCCGACCAGTTCACGCAAAGCGAAGTTGCTTTCAATGCTGGCGCGCGGCGAGCCGATGCCGATGGTTTTCTTCGCCTGACGCAACACGTCGGCCGCGCCTTCCACCGCCTGTTCGCCGGTCAGCTCAACCCAGTCGTCGCCGCGACGTTGCAGCGGATGTTTCGGACGATCTTGCAGATTGACGTAGCCGTAACCAAAACGACCGCGATCGCATAAGAAATAATGGTTTATGCTGCCGTTGAAACGGTTTTCAATACGACGTAATTCGCCATAACGTTCGCCGGGGCTGGTATTGCAGCCAACGCTGCACTGTTGGCAGACGCTCGGCGCAAACTGCATATCCCATTTACGGTTGTAACGTTCGGAGTGCGTTTTGTCGGTGAAAACGCCGGTCGGACACACCTCAACCAGGTTGCCGGAAAATTCGCTTTCCAGCGTGCCGTCCTGCGGACGCCCGAAGTAGACGTTATCGTGCGCGCCGTATACGCCAAGGTCGGTGCCATCGGCATAATCTTTGTAGTAACGGACACAACGGTAACAGGCGATACAGCGGTTCATCTCATGCGAGATGAAAGGACCCAAATCCTGATTACGGTGAGTGCGTTTGGTAAAACGGTAGCGACGGAAATTCTGTCCCGTCATCACCGTCATATCTTGCAGATGACAGTTCCCGCCCTCCTCGCACACCGGACAGTCATGCGGGTGATTGGTCATCAGAAACTCGACTATCGTTTTACGGAATAGCTTCGCTTCTTCGTCTTCAATCGCGATGAACGTACCCTCGGTAGCCGGCGTCATACAAGACATCACCAGTCGACCGCGGGTATCCTCCTCGTTCTGGTATTGCTTTACCGCGCAAAGGCGGCAAGATCCAACGCTTCCCAGCGCGGGGTGCCAGCAAAAGTAAGGAATATCAAGTCCCAGGGACAGACAAGCCTCAAGCAGGTTGTCCGCTCCATTCACTTCATACTCTTTGCCGTCTACATGAATAGTAGCCATAGTCAGCATGCTTCCATAATGGCCTGAGTTACCACAGGCGCTAATCAAAAATTCTGTTTATGAGGGCGACTTGTTGGTGTCGCCCGGCGGATACATTTACTGCATCTCAAGCTCATCAGACGATTGGTTACCAGCGCTCTTTCAACAAGTTAGGTTGAATACCGCCAATCGCTTTGGTGTTACCCAGATATTGTGAAGAAATACCCGCTTCGAACTCATTTCGGAAATATTTGATGGCGCTTTGCAAGGGTTCCACGGCGCCCGGCGCGTGAGCGCAAAAGGTTTTGCCTGGGCCCAGGAAACGGCAAAGCTGCTCCAGCGTTTCGATATCTCCGGGCTGCCCTTCTCCACGTTCCAATGCTTGCAACAGTTTTACGCTCCAGGGCAAACCATCGCGGCACGGCGTACACCAGCCGCAGGATTCACGGGCAAAAAACTCTTCCAGATTGCGGGTTAAGGAAACCATATTGATTTCGTTGTCGACCGCCATCGCCAGCGCGGTACCCAAACGGCTTCCCGCTTTGCCGATGTTCTCAAAGTCCATCGGCAAATCGAGATGATCGCCGGTCAGGAAATCGGTACCGGCGCCGCCGGGCTGCCAGGCTTTCAATGTCAGCCCGTCCCGCATGCCGCCGGCGTAATCCTCAAGAATCTCGCGCGCGGTGGTGCCAAACGGCAATTCCCACAGACCCGGATTTTTAACGCGTCCGGAAAATCCCATCAGTTTGGTGCCGGCATCCTTGCTTTTGCCGGCGGACAACCCCTGATACCACTCGGCGCCGTGCTCGATAATGGCCGGAACGTTGCACAACGTTTCCACGTTATTAACACAGGTCGGTTTACCCCATGCTCCGGCGGATGCCGGAAACGGCGGTTTCGAGCGCGGGTTGGCGCGACGACCTTCCAGCGAGTTAATCAGCGCGGTTTCTTCGCCGCAGATGTAACGACCGGCGCCGGTATGGACAAACAGTTCGAAATCAAACCCGCTGCCCAGAATGTTTTTACCCAGAAGACCGGCCTGTTTGGCCTCCTCAATGGCGCGGCGTAAATTCACCGCCGCTTCAACATATTCGCCGCGCAGAAAGATGTAGCCGCGGTAGGCTTTCAGGGCAAACGCGCTGATCAGCATGCCTTCCACCAGCAGGTGGGGAAGTTGTTCCATCAACAGGCGGTCTTTATAGGTTCCCGGCTCCATTTCATCCGCGTTACACAGCAGATAACGGATATTCATGCTTTCGTCTTTCGGCATCAGGCTCCACTTAAGCCCGGTCGAAAAGCCGGCGCCGCCGCGTCCTTTCAGACCCGCGTCTTTAACCAGGGAAACCACCTCATCCTGCGCCATGCCGCTCAGGGCTTTCTGCGCGCCGGCATAGCCGTTTTTGCTGCGATACTCATCCAGCCACACCGGCTGTTTATCTGCACGTAAACGCCAGGTCAGAGGATGCTGTTCAGCAGTCAGAACAATGTTTTTACTCATTGATACTGCTCCAATAACGATTCGATATCATCAGGCTTTACGTGACTGTGAATGTCGTCGTCAATCATCATTGACGGACCTTTATCACAGTTTCCCAAACAGCAGGTCGGCAGCAGGGTAAAACGGCCGTCAAACGTAGTCTGACCCGGCTTAATGCTGAGTTTGCGTTCCAAAGCCGCCTTGACGCCTTCATACCCGTTGATATGGCAAACGACGCTGTCGCAATAGCGCACGATGTGGCGTCCCACCGGCTGGCGGAAGATCTGGCTATAAAACGTGGCCACGCCTTCCACATCGCTGTCCGCGATTCCCAGCACATCGGCAATCGCCTTGATGGCGCCATCCGGCACCCAGCCACGCTGTTTCTGCACGATTTTCAGCGCTTCGATCGATGCGGCGCGGGCATCTTCATAATGGTGTTTTTCCTGCTCAATCGCGTCACGCTCTGCGTCGCTCAGCACAAAAACATTTTCTTTCGTCAGTGAATCGGCGGCGGGTTGCCCCTGGGCGTCGATATGATCGGGAGTAGTGTTGTTATGATCGTGCATAATTAGCGGTCCACATCAGACATGACAAAATCGATACTGCCGAGGTACACGATCAGGTCGGAGACCAGACATCCGCGGATGACGGACGGAATCTGCTGCAAGTGTGCGTAACTCGGCGTGCGAATACGTGTACGGTAGCTCATCGTGCCACCATCACTGGTCAGGTAATAACTGTTGATACCCTTGGTTGCCTCAATCATCTGGAATGATTCGTTGGCGGGCATTACCGGTCCCCAGGAAACCTGGAGGAAGTGGTTAATCAGGGTATCAATGTGCTGCAAGGTGCGTTCTTTCGGCGGCGGCGTGGTCAGCGGATGATCGGCTTTGAACGGCCCGGCCGGCATATTCTTCAGACACTGTTCCAGAATACGCAGGCTCTGACGCAGTTCTTCAACTTTCAACATCACGCGGCTGTAACAATCGCTGATGCCGTCGCCGAGCGGCACTTCAAAGTCAAAGTTTTCATAACCGGAATACGGACGCTGTTTGCGCACGTCGAAATTGACGCCGGTTGCCCGCAAACCGGCCCCTGTGACTCCCCACTCCAGCGCCTCTTTCGCATTGTAGCCGGCAACGCCCTGAGTACGACCTTTCAGGATGCTGTTCTCCAAAGCGGCTTTGACATAAGTGTCCAGACGAGACGGCATCCAGTCGAGGAATTCGCGCAGCAGACGCTCCCAGCCGCGCGGCAAATCATGCGCCACGCCGCCGATACGGAACCAGGCCGGGTGCATACGGAACCCGGTGATGGCTTCGATCAGATCGTAAATTTTCTGACGATCGGTGAACAGGAAGAAGATCGGCGTCATCGCGCCGACGTCCTGGATGTACGTCCCGATATACAGCAGGTGGCTATTAATGCGGAACAGTTCTGACAGCATGACGCGGATCGTCTTGACGCGATCCGGCACCTCGATACCCGCCAGTTTCTCAACGGCCAGTACATAAGGCATCTCATTAACGCAGCCGCCCAGATACTCGACGCGGTCGGTATAAGGAATATAGCTATGCCAGGACTGACGCTCCCCCATTTTTTCCGCGCCGCGGTGGTGGTAGCCCACATCCGGCACGCAGTCGAGTATTTCTTCACCGTCCAATTGCAGGATCAGACGGAAAGCGCCGTGCGACGACGGGTGGTTCGGCCCCATGTTAAGAAACATGAAGTCCTCGTTTTCGGTGCCGCGCTTCATGCCCCAGTCTTCAGGCTTAAACGTCAGCGACTCCATTTCCAGATCTTCTTTCTGCTTGGTCAGCACAAAGGGATCGAATTCGGTGGCGCGCGCCGGATAGTCTTTGCGTAACGGATGGCCTTCCCAGGTCAGCGGCATCATGATGCGCGTCAAATGCGGGTGGCCGTCAAAGGTCATGCCGAACATTTCCCAGGTTTCCCGCTCATACCAGTTGGCATTAGGGAACAAGTTGGTCATGGTCGGCAGATGCATGTCGTTTTCGGCCAGCGCGACTTTCAGCATGATGTCGCGATTGCGCTCGATGGAAATCAGATGGTAAAAAACGGAAAAATCAGCGGCCGGCAAGCCTTCGCGATGGGTGCGCAAACGTTCGTCCATGCCGTGCAAATCAAACAGCATCACATAAGGCTTCGGCTGTTTTTTCAGGAAAGACACCACTTCCAGTAATTGCTCGCGCTTGACCCACACGACGGGAACCCCGGTACGCGTGGCCTGCACAGTAAAAGAGTCGGGCCCAAAACGGTTACACAGTTCGCCAACCACCGGATCATCAAGATGATCGCGAGTTTGCCAGGCAGGCATAGCGAGATCGTGCGTCGTTAAATCTGTCATAAATATGTCACCACATTAAATGTGCTATTTCTATCTGAATAAGGCCGCACCTATTATCGTGATATTACGCGACCGCCATATTCATCATTCGCAGGTCAAATCTCATCGGGCGAACGCAAGTTGGTCACCGCGATACGCTCACCGCGCTTACGTTCCCGTTCAGACTGCATATTGGCGCGATAAACGCCCTGCTCTCCCACCGTCCATGACAGCGGGCGACGCTCTTTACCGATGGATTCCTGTAATAGCAACAGCGCTTGCATATAGGCTTCAGGTCGGGGCGGACAGCCAGGAATATAGACGTCAACCGGGAGGAATTTATCAACGCCCTGCACAACGGAGTAAATGTCGTACATCCCGCCGGAGTTCGCGCAAGCCCCCATGGAGATCACCCACTTCGGCTCAAGCATTTGTTCATACAGACGCTGGATGACCGGCGCCATTTTGGTAAACACCGTACCGGCAACAACCATAAAGTCCGCCTGACGAGGCGAGGCGCGAATAACTTCGGACCCGAAACGAGCAACGTCGTGTACCGCAGTAAACGAGGTCGTCATTTCCACGTAACAACAGGAAAGGCCGAAGTTATATGGCCAAAGCGAGTTTTTACGACCCCAGTTCACGGTATCGTGAAGCGCATGCTCCAGCTTGCCCATATAAACGCTGCGGTGAACATGCTGCTCCAGAGGGTCGGAAACGATCTCCTGGCGTTGCAGGGGATAACGGTCATTCTCACCGTCCGGCTCTATGCGGGTGAGCGTATAGTCCATCTTAAATGCCTCGCTGTTACTGCTGATGATTGTTGGTAATGTTTACGATGTCTGATTTAACGACCTGTCTCTTGGAACGCGCGGGGATCCAATCCAGAGCGCCGATTCGAACCAGATAGATCAAACCAGCCAGCAACACGAAAATGAAAATGGCTGCTTCGATAAAGCCAATCCAGCCGCTCTCTCTGATAGAGACGGACCAGGCGTAGAGATATAAGGCTTCAACATCGAAAATGACGAAAAACATGGCGACCAGATAAAATTTGGCGGACAGCCGCATACGCGCTGAACCTACCGCATCGATTCCTGATTCATAAGGTACGTTTTTGGCTCTGGCTTTTGCCCTGCCGCCAAGCAAAAAACCACCGGTCAGCATGAAGATACACAGGCCAACGGCAATAATAACGAATAACGCAAATGCCCAATGATGGGCGAGGATTTCTGTAGTTGTTGACATACTCGTTGCTTACTCATCAAAAGTGGTTAGTAACATCTGCTCTTTTTCGGCAGCTAAGCACCACATCGATTAAAAGGAAGGATAAAAGACCACACAAAACGCACGGAAACGTGTCAGGTCAACGGGCATTAGATGGTCGAGCCCCTAATTCTGTAACCTTTTTTCAACCTTACTAAAGGTAACAGTATATCAGTTTACATGCACACAGTTTTGTTAACACTCACATTCCTGTTTTCCGCTTAATCGAGTCAGTGATTATTATTTGTTAACAAAGCACGATCACGGCCAGCTCAGGTTTACCAAGCCACTATACCATTTTCGAAAGGATTGCTTGTTCACCCATAGTGTTATTAAGGGCATTTTTTGATCCGCGGCACATTTTTGCTAATTTAGTTAGTAAAAAAACTGATGAGAACAATTTTTGAGCCAATGGAAAATTATTGAGGCATGCGTTAAAAAAAAAGAACCCGCGTTTCATAAAAAATCAGGGGATTTTAAAATTTTCTACCGCGTAGGCAAATAAAGGAAAGAGAGTGCAATATGGGTAAATATCCTGTGCCGACAACCACGTTATCAGCGAGCTGACCGCCATTATTCGGGACACGTCCTTTTGACCCGAACAATGTCTGACCTGTTATACAATTACATCACGTCCTTTAACGAGGCGTCCATTACCGGCACATAAGATTTATTGCCTGAGCCGATCACGTTAAAAATCGCCGTTGCCAACTCATTTTCATGATGCGGATTTTTGCACAGGAAGTAGCGGGTTTCCGGCAGTCTGGGTAACCCATCCTCTTCGCCCAGCACCCTTAATCCCGGACTCATCATCTCAACCGAACGTACGGTCACGCCCAAACCTGCTTTAACGGCGGCGCGAACCGCCGACAGCGTGGATGCGACATAGGCGATTCTCCATGGGATCCCCATTGCATTCAGATACTCCAGCGCCAATGTCCGAAAAGGACTGGGGTCATCCAAAACAACTAGCGAAACGGGTTCTTCCGGTCTGAATTGATAATCAGCGGCGCAATACCACAGCGTCGGAGACGTCCGTAATAAGACGTGGGGAAATTCCATACTGTGCATTGTGGTAATCACCAGATCAATTTTCCCCTGATGTAGCATATCCAACATTTCCGCGCTGCGCTTCACGCTCACGTCGATTGATAATTTAGGGAAGATAGATGTTACCCGGTGTAAAATATAAGGAAGAATGGTATCAGCAGTATCATCGGAAGCGCCGATGGTCAGTGCGCCCTGAATATCACTGAACATTAATGAGGTACAGGCCTCGTCATTGAACTGTAATATTTTTCTCGCATAGCCAAGAAACTGAATACCGTGTTCGGTCAAAAGCTTATTGCGCCCATGACGGGCGAAAAGCTCCTTTCCGATGAGTTGCTCTAAACGTTGCATCTGCTGACTGACGGCCGATTGCGTCCGACGTACAGCAACAGCAGCGGCTGCAAAAGTGTTCAAATCTGCAACAGCGACAAACGTTCTTAATAGATCAAGATCGAGATTTATTACTGGTCGATTTGCGTTGGTCATACGATTCATCACTTATCTATTTTAATTTTTAACAAAAACAATCCTGGTGTTTTATTACATGTAATGGTAACAACCCATACATTTTAAAGACACTATCGCAGACGCACCATAAGGGCAAAAAAATACTTATATTTCGTTACCACAATCGCCTTTTCAATTGATGAGTTGTCATTGTTTTAAATGCCTTACCTCCTTGAATTCTTAATCAGATAACGTCGTCTTTCTTTTTTCATTCTGTAAAATAAATGCTACCAATCTTTAAATAACCGCATGTATTTTCATAATGAAAAATGTTCCGACCGACATAAAAGCGAACCCGCCGTCTACAGTATCGCACCATCGGATTAGTACACAACCATATAGTGCATAAGCGGAATAATTTGCAGAGAAAGCGATAATCATTCTTCAAAAGGTACTACAGGAGGAGTACATTGAGCAGGTTATGCTATTCCACACAGGAATGCGCTTTTCCCGCAAAAGGTTCGTGATATTTATGTCCCCGATTGAAAAATCCAAGAAGCTGGAGAACGTTTGTTATGACATCCGCGGCCCAGTTCTGAAGGAAGCCAAACGTCTTGAAGAAGAAGGTAATAAAGTACTTAAGCTGAATATTGGCAATCCTGCGCCCTTTGGTTTTGACGCGCCCGACGAAATTCTGGTCGATGTGATCCGCAATTTACCGACGGCACAGGGCTACTGCGACTCCAAAGGCCTGTATTCCGCGCGCAAAGCCATCGTCCAGCACTATCAGGCCAGAGAGATGCGTGATATGACGGTCGAAGATGTGTACATCGGCAACGGGGTCTCTGAGCTGATTGTGCAATCTATGCAGGCTTTGCTGAATACAGGCGACGAAATGCTGGTTCCGGCGCCGGACTATCCGCTATGGACCGCCGCCGTATCGCTTTCTAATGGCAATGCCGTACATTATCTCTGTGACGAAACATCAGACTGGTTTCCCGATCTGGATGACATTCGTAAAAAAATTACGCCCCGTACTCGCGGCATTGTGATTATCAACCCCAATAATCCCACTGGGGCGGTGTATAGCAAAGCGCTGCTGCTGGAGATCGTGGCTATCGCCCGCGAGCATAACCTGATTATTTTCGCCGATGAGATCTACGACAAAATCCTGTATGACGACGCGCAGCACCACTCCATCGCCGCCCTGGCGCCGGATTTGCTGACCGTAACGTTTAACGGTTTATCAAAAACCTATCGCGTCGCCGGTTTTCGTCAGGGCTGGATGGTGTTGAACGGGCCGAAAAAGCACGCTAAAGGCTATATTGAAGGCTTGGAAATGCTGGCATCCATGCGTTTATGCGCTAACGTGCCGATGCAGCATGCCATTCAGACGGCCATCGGCGGCTATCAAAGCATCAGCGAATTCATCCAACCGGGCGGACGCTTATATGAACAGCGCAACCGAGCCTGGGAGTTGATCAACCAGATCCCCGGCGTATCCTGTGTAAAACCTCAGGGCGCGCTTTACATGTTCCCGCGCATTGATGCCAAGCACTTTAATATTCACGACGACCAGAAACTGGTGCTGGATCTGCTTTTGCAGGAAAAAGTCTTGCTGGTTCAGGGAACGGCATTTAACTGGCCCTATCCGGATCATGTTCGCATCGTCACCCTGCCCCGCGTTGACGAACTGGATATGGCGGTACACAAACTAGGGCGTTTCCTGCAACACTACCGCCAATAACGCGGTCCCCCTCCCGACGCCGGGTCGCGGTTATCGCGCCCGGCGCCGCGAGGTTGCCGGATGGTTTGCATAATCCCCATCCAGTGACCACAATAGATTCCCATCGTGCTGTTGTCTGAGAGATTGCCATGAATCAGAGTCACTTTTTTGCCCATTTATCCCGTCTGAAACTCATCAACCGTTGGCCGCTGATGCGTAACGTGCGAACGGAGAATGTATCAGAGCACAGTCTACAGGTCGCTTTCGTCGCCCATGCGCTGGCGGTGATTAAAAACCGTAAGTTCAATGGCAGCGTCAATGCCGAACGTATCGCCCTGCTGGCGATGTATCACGATGCCAGCGAAGTGCTGACGGGAGATATGCCAACGCCGATCAAGTATTACAACGCGCAAATCGCTCACGAGTATAAAAAGATCGAATCGATTGCCCGACAGAAATTGATCGATATGCTGCCGACGGAGTTGCAGCAGGACTATCAATCGTTGCTGGATGAACAGCATATGAGTGAAGAAGAACGGGCGATCGTCAAACAAGCCGATGCGCTGTGCGCCTATTTGAAATGCCTGGAGGAGTTGTCGGCGGGCAATACGGAATTTACGCTGGCGAAAGCCCGGTTGGAAAAAACATTACAGCAGCGCCAAAGCCCGGAGATGGACTACTTTATGACCGTATTCATCCCAAGCTTTAGCTTATCGCTGGACGAAATCAGCCAGGACTCGCCGCTGTAATGACGCGCTAGCGCCGGATCAGAACGGATAAATCCACGGCACCATCATCACGCTGATGACCATAACCAGTATGGTGAACGGCACGCCGATCCGCAAAAAGTCGCCAAACTTATACCCTCCCGGCGCCAGCACCAGCGTATTAACCGGTGATGAAACGGGCGTCATAAAGGCCGCGGAAGCCGCCACCGCGATGATCATCGCAAAGGGATAAGGCGATACCCCCATCTGATTCGCCGCGGCAACGGCAATGGGCGCCATCAGCACCGCCGTCGCGGTATTGGAGATAAACAAGCCGATGACGGCGCACAGGATAAACAGGCACACCAACATCACATGCGGCCCGGAGCCTCCGGCGATATCCATCAGCCCATCAACAATCAGCGTGACGCCGCCCGTTTTCTGTAACGCCAGCGCGAATGGCATCATTCCTACAATCAGGATGATACTGGGCCAGTGAATCGATCGGTAGGCGCTTTCCATATCAATGCAGCGGAACTTGCCCATTAACAAGCAAGCGATCAGCGCCGCAATCGCATTAGGGATTTCATCCGTCAGCATCATCGCGACCATCAACGCCAGACAGAACAGCGCATGAGGCGCCTGACTGATGGCCGGCGCCACGTCATCCACCTCGGCAGGCAGATTCAGCAACAGAAAGTCGTTTTTCTGCATATGCAATTGCCGGATCATCCGCCAGTCACCGATCACCAGCAGAATGTCGCCCAACTGAAGGGGTTCGTCGGCCAGAATCCCCTCCATCGCTTCGCCATTACGGCGGATCCCCACCACGGTCAGACCATAGCGGCTGCGAAAGCCCACGTCATAAAGGGTTTTCCCTAACAGTTCGGAGTCTGGAATTAAAGAGACTTCCGCCATCCCTACGTCACGCGCCTGCTCGGAAAAATACTCGCCGCGCAGTACCATCGGCTCCAGACGTTGGGATGTGCAAAATTCACGTAAATCGACTTCGGAGGTCGACATATCAATCAGCAGAACATCATTCAGGCGCAGTTCCGTATTTCCCGCCACGCTGACCATGACGCGCCGAAATTTACGCCAGCGTTCGATCCCGACGATATTCGCGCCATACCGCTGACGCAACCGCAGATCGTCAAGCCGATGGCCAATAAAGGGAGAGCCGGGGCGAATCGCCAAACGTCGCGCCCGACCCGTTAGTTTGTAGTCCCGAATCAGGTCGCGGAATGTTTTTCTTTTCCAGGTATCTTTTGCCGCTTCCGCCGTCGCGCCGCCAAGCCAGTAGCGAGCCACCATCATATAAGCGACGCCGACCAGCAATACGACAACGCCAATGGGCGTCATACTAAAAAAACCGAATCCTTCAATGCCTTCCCGCATCAGTTCGCTGCTCACCACCATATTGGGCGGCGTGGCCACCAGCGTCATCATCCCGCTGATTAGCCCGGCAAAACTCAGCGGCATCAATAATCGCGCCGCGGATGTCTTCATGCGGGCCGAAACGCTAAGCACGACCGGAATAAAGATCGCGACCACGCCGGTCGAACTCATGAATGCCCCCAGCAGCGCGACGGTGACCATCAGCAGCACCAGCATTTTTAATTCACTTTTGCCGGCCGCCCGCACCAGCCAGTCGCCGACCTGATAGGCCACGCCGGTCCGAACCAGACCTTCACCAATAATAAACAGGGCGGCAATCAGAATAACGTTGGGATCGCTGAAACCGACCAATGCCTCGGATAACGACAATGTTCCGCTCAGAACAAACGCAATAATGACCAGCAGTGCAACAACATCCATGCGCAATTTATTGGTGGTAAACAACACAATGGCGATCAGCAACAGGGATAAAACCCAGAGAAGTTCGCTATTCAAAACGGTTCCCCTGACGGAAAGAGAGTCATTGATAGGTTCTTATGTCTTAGCAAATACAGACGCATGTTTTAGCGTAGCGCTGCTGCGGCCCGCTAGGGTGGCAGACAGGGATAGTCTGCCATAAAAAAATGCAGGAGCATTTTTCAACGCAGCCCCGCTGCGGCCCGCGTAGGGTGGCAGACAGGGATAGTCTGCCATAAAAAAACCTCGCGGACGCGAGGTTTGATCATATTTAGTCGCGCTTTTATCAATAAGTTAGGCAGATATCACGCTTGATTAAAAACGATACAGCCGCTATCGGGAGAGGCTTCTATCCGCAATTGTTCCAGCGAATCCAAAACCAGGTCAACCTGATCCAGCTTCGGCGTATCCGCCGGCGCTCTGACCGCGATAACCTGGCACCCTGCCGCCAGCCCGGATAACACCCCGGCCGGCGCATCTTCAACGACGACGCAATCCTCCGGCTTCAAACCCAGACGCTGCGCGCCCAATAAATAGGCGTCCGGATTCGGTTTACCCCGCGCCACCTGCTCCGCGGTAATAAAGACTTTTGGCATCGGCAATTCGCCCGCCCGGTGACGAGCGCTGGCGATAGGCACGGAACCGGAAGTGACTATCGCCCAGGGAATACCTAACGCATCCAGCCGGGCCAGCAACGCGTTAGCGCCGGGCATGGCGACAACGCCCTGCGTATCCGTCGCTTCTATTTTTTCCAGTTCGTCGAATTCCCGCTGAATGGTTTCCTCGCTCTCGCCTTTCAGGAAATGGCGCAGCGAAGTTATCGCCTGTTTGCCATGAATAAAATCGCAAACCTCCTGGGGTTCGATACCATGCTCTTTCGCCCAGAAACGCCAGGATCGCTCCACGGCCGGCAATGAATCAACCAACGTGCCATCCAAATCGAACAGAAAACCTTTACACTTCACAGAACGCCCCTTTGCAATCATTCAGGCATTAATAATTTGTGCAATCTCGACTGCACTCAAGTGATATTGGCGCGGGCAGGACTGCCAGATAGCCAACATTCTGCCATATTTATCCCACATTTTAGTCTGGGCGTTAAAACCATGCGTTCCGGCATCGAAATGCGGGTAACGCCCTTCGACATGCACCATGAAGCGGACAAACCCAAGATAACGGGCTTCCGTGGCGGCATCAAAGCCCAAAAAGGCCAGACGACGCTCATCAATCCCCTGTTTATCCTTCAGATTGCCCCACGACACCTGCAACGCATGGTGCATTTCCATGATATTGATAATCGTGCGGCAGACTTCCTCGCTCAAATCACCAAACTCGCGGTCCAGCTCCCGCATCTGTAAACCATAGCCGCGTTCGATGATGGTTTGCAGCCGGCGATAGCGTTCAGCATTCTCCGGATCAAGCATCGTCATCATTTTATATTGGTTTGAAAGGATCAATCTTTGGGCATTTGTCATTTCCATCTTGCTCTCCTGAACCTCATTCCGGCATGCCGTTAATTACAACGATTTACTTAATCTTTCAATTTGCAGGCGCCTTGACCGGACAAATTCATTCCCGACGAATTTGTCGCTCGCTTGCCGTCTGACCGCATATTGAAATCGATTGGGGGATTTTGAAAAAAGCATCGCATACTACATCGTATCGAGGTAGCGTCAGCACCCGATTTTTTGATTTGAAACAGCAGGAAAGAGAAAATAGCATTCCGTCCGCCGTCCGTCTGATGAAGATCACAGATCGTCCAGAAACGTTTTATCGAGCTGTTTAAACGCACGTTTCAGCACATCCGCCAGCGTTTGATAAGTCGGCGCGTCTTCCAGCGGAGCCAGCGCCAGACCGGATTCAATCAGCTTGTGACGGATATCATGAAACCACTGTAATAACGTGGGCGGCAGCGGCGTAACCGAACGGCGTCCTAGCCACCATAGCCCTTGCATCGGCAGGCTACAGGCGAAGAGCGCGGTGGCGATGGCCGGTCCAAGCTGCCCGCCGAGGGCAATCTGCCACGTCAGGGTAAACACCGCCAGCGGGGGCATAAACCGGATGGCGAACTGAGTGGCGCGCGCCACCCGGTTCTCAGGGAAGACCGGAGCAAGGCGTTTATCCGCAGGCCAGGTTTTCATGTAATGCTGCCCACGCTGGAGTAACTGTAGCCAACTCATTCGACCGCTAGGCTTTGTTGCCATGGGCGCACCTCAACTTTACAGATAAAAAATAAAAACTTCGCACAAATCAACAACTCATTTTGACAATGTTAAAATATATTTTGTGTTTGCCGTACGCTATCGGTATTCTAGATCGGCCTTTTAGCCGCCTTATTTACAGATGCAGCATGGCTATGCGCAGAGATACCTTTCCTGCGAAACACATTTTGTATACAGCCATCAGCGGTATGATTCGTTGCGCCTGGACTGTAGGCCGCATAAGGCTTGTATCCTGTTATTATACTGTAAATACGGTATAACATACTTGGTGAAATTGGCGCTTTTTTCACCTTCATATCAGGTGTATCACACCAGGGTGTGATTTTAATCATAAATGCCAACCACGAGATAAGATACGCTATCCTCCGTTTGGCATTTTTTTAACCATATATAACAAGTAGGTACTTCCATGTCGAGTAAGTTAGTACTGGTTCTTAACTGTGGTAGTTCATCCCTGAAGTTTGCCATCATCGATGCGATTAACGGGGAGGAATACCTGTCAGGTCTGGCCGAGTGTTTCCATCTTCCTGAAGCCCGTATCAAATGGAAAATCGACGGTGGTAAACAAGAAGCCGCACTGGGTGCTGGCGCTGCTCACAGCGAGGCGCTGAACTTCATCGTTAATACCATTCTTTCCCAGAAACCGGATCTGTCCGCTCAGTTGGTCGCCATTGGCCATCGTATCGTCCACGGCGGCGAGAAATTCACTCAGTCCGCGGTTATCAACGATGGCGTTTTGCAGGGTATCAAAGATGCCGTACCTTTTGCACCACTGCATAACCCGGCTCACCTGATCGGTATCGCCGAGGCGTTGAAATCATTCCCTAAACTGGCTGATAAAAACGTGGCTGTATTTGATACCGCCTTCCATCAGACCATGCCGGAAGAATCCTACCTTTATGCGCTGCCGTACAAACTGTATAAAGACCATCATATCCGCCGCTATGGCGCGCACGGCACCAGCCACTACTATGTTACCCAACGCGCGGCTGAAGCGCTGAACAAACCGGTAGAAGAACTTAACGTAATTACCTGCCACCTGGGTAACGGCGGTTCTGTGACTGCGGTACGTAACGGCAAATGCGTTGATACCTCCATGGGTCTGACCCCGCTGGAAGGTCTGGTGATGGGAACGCGCAGCGGCGATATCGATCCGGCGATCGTTTTCCACCTGCATGACTCGCTGGGCATGAGCGTAGAGCAAATCAACAAACTGCTGACGAAAGAATCCGGTCTGCTGGGTCTGACGGAAGTCACCAGCGATTGCCGCTACGTTGAAGAAAACTATACGACCAAAGAAGACGCGAAACGCGCAATGGACGTATTCTGCCACCGTCTGGCCAAGTATATCGGCGCATACAGCGCACTGATGGAAGGCCGTCTGGATGCGATTGTCTTCACCGGCGGTATTGGTGAAAACGCCGCAATGGTCCGTGAACTGACGATGAACAAACTGGGCCTGCTGGGCTTTGAAGTCGATCACGAGCGTAACCTGGCCGCTCGCTTCGGCAATAGCGGCAACATCGCCAAAGATGGCAGCCGTCCGGCGCTGGTTATTCCAACCAACGAAGAGTTGGTTATCGCACAAGACGCCCTCCGTCTGACTGCGTAAAAAATGAATCCCGACTCCGTCAGCTTAGGCTGACGGAGTTGTTTTTGACCAACGAGCAACCGTAAAGAGGTTTAGCCGTGTCTCGAACAATCATGTTAATTCCTACGGGCACCAGCGTCGGTCTGACTAGCGTCAGCCTGGGTGTCATTCGTTCCATGGAACAAAAAGGCGTGCGCCTGAGCGTGTTCAAACCTATCGCACAGCCACGAACCGGCGATCAATCGCCAGACCAGACGACCACCATTATTCGCGCCAATTCATCAACCATCACTGCCGCTGAACCGCTACAGATGAGTCACGTTGAGTTTCTGCTGAGCTCCAACCAGCAGGACGTGTTGATGGAAGAGATCATCGCCCGCTATCATGAAAACACGAAAGATGCGGAAGTGGTGCTGGTCGAAGGTTTGGTTCCAACCCGCAAACATCAGTTCGCCAATGCGTTGAATTATGAAATCGCCAAAACCCTGAATGCGGAAATCGTTTTTGTCATCGCGCTGGGCAACGACTCGCCGGATCAATTAAAAGAACGCATCGAACTGGCCCGTTCCAGCTTCGGCGGCAGCAAGAATAAGAACATCACCGGCGTCATCATCAACAAACTGAACGCGCCGGTGGATGAGTTAGGCCGTACCCGTCCCGACCTGTCTGAAATCTTTGACGATTCCAACAAAGCCAACGTGACGAACATCGATCCGCGTCAGCTGTTTGCCAACAGTCCGCTGCCGGTTCTGGGCGCCATTCCATGGAACTTTGATCTGATCGCCACCCGCGCCGTCGATATGGCCACTCACCTGAGCGCCGATATCATCAACGAAGGCGATATTCAGACGCGCCGCATCAAAACCGTGACGTTCTGCGCGCGCAGCATTCCTCACATGCTGGAGCATTTCCGTCCGGGTTCACTGCTGGTTACCTCCGCCGACCGTCCCGACGTACTGGTCGCCGCCTGTCTGGCTGCCATGAACGGCGTGGAAATCGGCGCCCTTCTGCTGACCGGCGGCTATGAAATGGACCCCAGCATCAGCAAACTGTGCGAACGCGCGTTCCAGACCGGTCTGCCCGTCTTTATGGTCAAGACCAACACCTGGCAGACGTCTCTCAGCCTGCAAAGCTTCAGCCTTGAAGTGCCGGCGAACGACCACCAGCGCGTGGAAAAAGTGCAGGAATACGTCGCCCGCCATATCGATTCAGAGTGGATTGATTCACTGAGCGCCGAGTCTGAAGGTTCACGTCGCCTGTCGCCGCCGGCATTCCGTTATCAGTTGACCGAACTGGCGCGTAAAGCGGGCAAACGCATCGTACTGCCGGAAGGCGACGAACCGCGTACCGTGAAAGCGGCGTCCATCTGCGCCGAACGCGGTATCGCCCACTGCGTACTGCTGGGCAACCCGGAAGAAATTCAGCGTGTCGCCGCCGCACAGGGCGTCGAACTGGGTAAAGGCATTGAGATTGTCGATCCGGAAGCCGTTCGCGAACGTTATGTTCCACGTCTGGTTGAGTTGCGTAAGAACAAAGGCATGACCGAAGTCGTTGCCCGTGAACAGCTGGAAGACAACGTGGTTCTCGGCACGCTGATGCTGGAACAGGGCGAAGTAGACGGTCTGGTTTCCGGCGCGGTACACACCACCGCCAATACTATCCGTCCGCCGCTGCAATTGATTAAAACCGCGCCGGGCAGTTCGCTGGTTTCCTCCGTGTTCTTCATGCTGCTGCCGGAACAGGTTCTGGTTTATGGCGACTGCGCCATAAACCCGGATCCGACGGCGGAACAGCTGGCTGAAATCGCCATTCAATCCGCGGATTCCGCGACCGCTTTCGGCATCGACCCGCGTGTCGCCATGATCTCTTACTCCACCGGTAACTCCGGCGCCGGCAGCGATGTAGAAAAAGTGCGTGAAGCTACGCGTCTGGCACAGGAAAAACGTCCGGATCTGATTATTGACGGCCCGCTGCAATATGACGCCGCCATTATGGCCGACGTGGCGAAATCCAAGGCGCCGAACTCCCCGGTTGCGGGTAAGGCCACCGTGTTCATCTTCCCGGATCTGAACACCGGCAACACGACCTACAAAGCGGTACAGCGTTCAGCCGATCTGATCTCCATCGGGCCAATGCTGCAAGGCATGCGTAAACCGGTGAACGATCTGTCTCGCGGCGCGCTGGTAGACGATATCGTTTATACCGTAGCACTGACGGCGATTCAGGCGACCCAGCTTTAATTTTTCCCCCTGATGGTCGATACACAAACGCCAACCTGAAGGTTGGCGTTTTTTTTTACGCTATCTTTATCCTGCCGCCGGAAACGTGATCAAAACGAACTCATTTTGCCAAATCGGCGGGATCCTGATCTTCGCTACGGCTCTGCCCATCGCCGGCGACGCTGCTTTCGCGCGCCAGCGGTTTACCATAGCTTTGGTCGTTGTAACGCGTTAACCACAACGACAGCGCCTTGAGCGAATCAGGCGTAAACTCATCGCAGCGCGCCGTAATCTCTTCCGGCGACAGCCAGCTGACTTCATCAATTTCCGATTCCTGTAGCGCAAACGGCCCGTGGGTCACGCAGCTGAATAATCCGCCCCATACCCGGCAGTTATCCCCTTCGTAATAAAACAAGCCATGCTCGGCAAACGGCACATCCGCGATGCCCAGTTCTTCCTCCGCTTCGCGGCGGGCCGACTCAAGCATATTCTCCCCGCTTTGCACCACGCCGCCTGCCGTCGCATCCAGCCATCCCGGGTAGAAGTCTTTGGTTTCAGTCCGGCGCTGAACCAGAATTTTACCCATACCATCATGCACAACAATATAAGTAGCCCGATGGCGCAGACACTGAGCACGCATCTGCTGACGACTTGATTGGGCGATGACCTCATTGTTCTCATCGACGATATCAACCCACTCGGTGCCTGCTGACTGACTTTGTTCCGCCATCCTCTGAAACCCTTTAGTATGGGCGCGTTGCGACGCGCGCCTGTTTTGAATAATCGGTTTTACCGCTCGCTAAATTAATGCCTAATGCTCACCTGCGCAATAGGCTCCCCGCCCAGCAGCGGAAGAACCTGTAAAGTCCCCTGCGCCAGCATCCCGTAACTCGCGGGATAGCCGCCTTTTGGCAGGCTGGTCGAACCAGGATTAAAGTAATACAGGCTATCCCGTTTTTCCGCCACTGGAATATGCGTATGACCGTAAACCAAAACATCGCCGTCATTCAGCGGCGGCAAATTATCGGGATGATAGAGGTGTCCATGCGTCAGGAAAAGACGATTCTGCGGCAATAGCACATGTTGCCAGGGCGACGTTATCGGGAAATCAATCAACATCTGATCGACTTCGCTGTCGCAGTTTCCCCGCACCGCAATAATACGTGAAGCATAAGCATTCAGCCGTGCGGCGACGTCGCCCGGCTGATAACGATCGGGCAGCGGATTCCGCGGGCCGTGATTAAGAAAATCCCCCAGGAGAATCAGCCACTCGGCGCCGCTGTGCGCAAAAATATCCAATACCCGCTCCGTCGCGCTCAACGAACCATGTATGTCTGATGCAAACATCAATTTCATCGTTTATACCCTTCTTACCTGAAGTTGCAATGCGGGAGATACCCCATTGATTTCGAGATGCGGGGGGTCGGCGATCGAATGACGAATCGGTCAACGGTTTTGAGCGCGGCGCCCCCAACGGAGCAAGTCTCACGGAAAGCGGAGTCATGCCGCCAACGCATCTGCAACTTGAAAAAAATGACGAGTATAGTTTAACAAAGTTGCGCGGCGGCTCTTACTACCTATTGCGGATAAATCCACGGCGCGGCGCCCCATCGTCCCCCTCGCAATCAGGAATGACCTAGCGTGACGATAACCAGGCGGATGGCGGCGCAATCCGTCCGTGAAGCGCGGGATTATCGCTTTCATCTTTAAGTTGAACGCCCGATAACCGACGCTGGAAACTCTGCTCCAGCAGCCAGGCCAGCTTAAACGCCGCCAGCGGGTAGTCCAGCCCTTCAGGACGGATATTGGAAATACAGTTGCGCTCCGACTCCAGCCGCCGGGTATTCGGCCCCCAGGTCATATAGACGCTCAGGCTATCCGGCGAAGAAAGACCGGGACGCTCGCCAATCAGAATCGCCACCGCTTTCGCCTGCAAACACTCGCCGATATCGTCGCCCAGCGCGACGCGGGACTGGTGCGCCAGTACGATAGGCGCCAACGAAAGCCCGAGTTGGGAAATATACGGCAGTAACGCCTTAATCAACGGCACGGCCTGCCGATGCACCGCTTTGGAAGATAAACCATCGCCCACCACCAACAGTAAATCAGCGGGTTTGCCGGCCATTAACAGCAGCGACGCCCGGCTGGAAGCGGAAAGACGTCGGCCTAAATCCGGCCGACAGAGGTATTGCTGCCGGTTTTCCGCCGCGCTATGCGCCGTGAGGGTTTTCAGACCCGCTTGCTCCAACTCTCCGGCCAGCGTTTCACTATCAAACGCCTGATGAACGGCATCCCGGGCCTGAGCATGCGCCATACCGAATTTCAATAGCTCGCTGGTCGGCATGCTGGCGCCGGCGCGCCCCAATGCAATGCGGGCGGCGGTATACTCGCGCAATGTTTCCCAGGGATTCGCATGGATTACTTTACTCATGCGCGCGCCTCCAGATAAGGTTGATGCTGTAATAGCGGATGTTGGCTGCCGGTGTCGCGCAACCGGCCGTGCGTATCAATGATTTTCATCCTCTCCAGCCACGCGCCGAATTCCGGCGCATGCTTCAGCCCCAGCAGCTCGCGGATATACAGCGCATCATGGAAAGAGGTGCTCTGGTAGTTGAGCATGATGTCATCCGCGCCTGGGACGCCCATCAGGAAAGTCAATCCGGCATTGGCCAGCAGGGTCAACAGCGTATCCATATCATCCTGATCGGCCTCGGCATGGTTGGTGTAACACACATCGCACCCCAGCGGGACGCCCAGGAGTTTGCCGCAGAAATGATCTTCCAGACCGGCGCGAATAATCTGTTTACCGTCATACAGATATTCAGGGCCGATAAACCCCACCACCGTATTCACCAGCAGCGGAGAAAAACGCCGGGCCACCGCATAAGCGCGGGCTTCGCAGGTTTGCTGGTCGACGCCATGATGCGCATTGGCGGACAGGCTGCTGCCCTGCCCGGTTTCAAAATACATCACGTTATCGCCCAGCGTACCGCGTTTCAGACTTAACGCCGCCTGATGCGCTTCTTCCAATGTCGCCAGATTAAAACCGAATCCGGCGTTGGTGGCCTCGGTACCCGCTATCGACTGGAACACCAGATCGACGGGCGCGCCTCTTTCCATTAATTGCAGGGTGTTGGTCACGTGCGTCAGCACGCAGGACTGGGTCGGGATCTCGAAACGGCCGATCACATCATCCAGCATGTAATTCAGCTTCTCCAGCAACGGCAGGCTGTCGCTGGCGGGATTGATGCCGACCACCGCATCGCCGCTGCCGTACAACAACCCATCCAGCATGCTGGCGGCAATGCCTTTCAGATCGTCAGTCGGGTGATTAGGCTGTAGCCGTACGCTAATGTGGCCAGGCAGGCCAATGGTATTGCGAAACTTGGTGGTTACCCGGCACTTTTTTGCCGCCAGGATCAGATCCTGATTGCGCATGATTTTACTGACGGCCGCCGCCATTTCCGGCGTAATACCCGGTGCGGCCTGCGCCAGCCGCGCGCTGTCCGTACTTTCGCTTAACAGCCAGTTGCGAAAATCGCCTACCGTCAGATGAGAGATAAGGCTAAAGGCCTGCCGGTCATGGCTGTCGATAATCAGCCGCGTCACCTCATCCTGCTCATAAGGAATTAGCGCCTGCTGCAAAAAAATGGTCAGCGGCAGGTCGGCCAGCGCCATGCGCGCGGCCATCCGCTCTTCCCCGCTTTCCGCCGCCACGCCGGCCAGCATATCGCCGGAGCGCGCGGGCGAGGCCTTCGCCATCAGCTCGCGCAAATCATGAAAACGATAACTGCGATGACTCAGCGTCGTCTGATACATGCTTTCGCCTCGTTCATATTGGCGCGGCCCGCTATCGGGATAACGGACCGCGCTTATTCAGAAATTCATGCTGATTGATATCGACTGCGCAACGCCCCCATTCTGAGGTAGCGCGCCCTGTCGCCATATCACTGCAATCACTGAGCGCCAGCCGCTTATCTGGATGTCGTCAATTGCGGATCGAACTCGGCGGAATCACGCGCGCCGCGGGTCAGACGGAACCATCCATAGCCTATCAGCATCATGGCGGCGAAAATCGTGGCCAATAGCGTGTTGTAATAAACCATAGCAGCCAGGCAGATTACCGCCATCACCAGCGCGAAAGCCGGCGCGAACGGATAGCAGGGCGCGCGGAACGGACGATTCAGCGCAGGTTCGCTGCGACGCAGTTTGAAGAGCGCGGCCATTGACGTGATATACATCACGATCGCGCCGAATACCGACATGGTCACAATGTTGGCGGTCAGCGGCTGCCCGCCGATCGTTATCAGCGAATCAGAGAAAATGGCGGCGATGCCGACGACGCCGCCGGCCAGAATCGCCCGATGCGGGGTTCGAAAGCGCGTATGAATGCGCGCCAGCGGCTTAGGCAGATAGCCGGCGCGCGCCAGCGCGAATATCTGACGGGAATACCCCATGATGATGCCGTGGAACGAGGCAATCAGACCAAACAGGCCAAGCCACACCAGCATATGCAGCCAACCGCTGTTGTGGCCGACAATCAGCTTCATGGCCTGCGGCAGCGGGTCGTTGATATTCGACAGTTGACGCCAGTCGCCCACGCCGCCGGCAAACAGCATAACGCCGATGGCTAACAGGGTTAGCGTCAGGATGCCGCAGATAAACGCGCGGGGAATGGTGCGCCGAGGATCTTTCGCTTCCTCCGCCGCCATCGCCGCCCCTTCAATCGCCAGAAAGAACCAGATGGCAAACGGGATCGCGGCGAAAATACCGGAGACCGCCACCGAATTGAATTCGTCGGAACCGGCCCAGCCCAGGCGGGTAAAGTTGCTCCATTCAAAACCGGGGGCAACCACGCCCATAAACACCAACAGTTCAAAAATCGCCAGCAGCGTCACCAGTAATTCAAAGGTCGCGGCGATGCCGACGCCAAGAATGTTGAGCCCCATAAAAATCAGGTAGGCGCTGACGGCGATCCATTTAGGATCCAGCGAGGGAAACTGCACGTTCAAATAGGCGCCGATAGCCATTGAAATCGCCGGCGGCGCAAACACAAATTCAATCAGCGTCGCAAACCCGGCGATAAACCCGCCGGTCGGACCAAAGGCGCGGTAGGCATAGGCGAACGGCCCGCCGGCATGCGGTATCGATGTGGTCAATTCAGTAAAACTGAATATAAAAGCACAATACATGGCGGCGATCGCCAACGCGGTAATAAGAAAGCCCAGCGTGCCGGCCTGCGCCCAACCGTAGCTCCAGCCGAAGTACTCGCCTGAGATCACCAGCCCGACGGCGATGCCCCATAGATGAAAGCTACCGAGCGTACGTTTTAACCCCGGCTCCGCCTTATTATTGTCCATATAGCCATCCCCTGATTTCAATAAAATATGCAGGGTATTGCAAAGACCGTACCAAATAGCGGGATATTTAAATCGCAGAGAGACGGGGTGCGCCAAAAACCGCTATCGCCGGCCTTGCACCACATCGAGGCGGCATGTTCCATCATGAAGCATTTAATGCATAATTTACGCGCGCGCACCATTTTGAGTCATTCGCCCGAGGGAATCCATTTGCGGTGGCTCACCGACCGTGCTTGCCAGCGACGGCAAAAAATGATTTATACCCATAGATATCAATCTTAAAGCCAGCGGCAAACGGCCCCACTCCCCTTCAACAATGGCGTGGCGGCTAAGCGAGTCAGGGTAAGGCAAAATATTCTGACGCAGAGGATCGCAGCCCGCGCGCCGCTGCGCTAACTTCAAGCCAGAAAGGGGCGATAAATGTCACACCGTAATACCGATGCCATTATTCGAATCAAAAACCTGCGATTACGCACCTTCGTTGGGATTAAGGAAGAAGAGATCAATAACAAGCAGGATATCGTCATCAATGTTGAGATCCACTATCCGGCGGAAAGGTCGCGCGACAGCGAAGATATCAACGACGCATTGAATTATCGCACCATCACCAAGAATATTATTCGTCACGTGGAGGAGAACCGCTTCGCCCTGCTGGAAAAATTAACGCAGGATGTGCTTGATATCGCCAGCAATCATGACTGGATCACCTATGCTGAAGTTGAAGTGGATAAATTGTTTGCCCTGCGGTACGCCGACTCCGTTTCCGTCAGCATGCGCTACTACAAAGAATCGCGTTATCACCAGGCATAGCCGTGAAACGCCGGAAACCGGCAAAGTACGCGGATAGCCCAATGCTTGCGGCGGCCCGGCGGGCAGGACAACCGCCATAAAAATGAAGGTATAAGCGAGGCCAGACATGCAACTCTTAATTACCGGCGGTACCGGCCTTATCGGACGCCATTTGATTCAACGATTACTGTTACTTTCGCACCGCATTACCGTCCTGACCCGCACCCCTGAACGCGCCCGAACGATACTGGGCGATCGGGTGGAATATTGGTCCACGCTGCATGATAAAACCTCACTGAACGCTTTCGACGGCGTCATTAACCTGGCAGGCGAGCCGATTGCCGACAAACGCTGGACGGCGGCGCAAAAACAGCGTCTGTGTCAGAGCCGCTGGGAGTTGACAGAACAACTCGCCAAACTGATTAACGCCAGCAGCGAACCGCCCTCCGTTTTCATTTCAGGCTCTGCGGTGGGATATTATGGCGATCAGGGCGCGGCGCTGGTCACCGAAGATGAAGCGCCCGCCAATGAGTTCACGCATGACCTGTGCGCGCGTTGGGAAGCGCTGGCTCAGTCCGCCGAAAGCGACAAAACGCGCGTCTGTCTGTTGCGTACCGGCATTGTGCTTTCCGCTCAGGGCGGCGCGCTGGCGAAAATGTTGCCGCTGTTCCGGTTGGGGCTGGGGGGGCCGCTCGGTTCCGGTAAGCAATACATGCCCTGGATTCATCTTGACGATATGGTGAACGCTATCCTTTATCTGCTGGATACTCACGTTCTCAGCGGGCCGTTTAACATGGTTTCGCCTTACCCGGTACGCAACGAACAGTTTTCCGCCATGCTGGCGGAGGTTCTGCATCGCCCCGCTTTTTTCCGGGTGCCGGGGTTCGCCATAAAGCTGCTGATGGGCGAAGGCGCGACGCTGGTGCTCGGCGGTCAGCGCGCTATTCCGACGCGGCTGGAAGCGGCCGGTTTCGGTTTCCGCTTCTTTGAACTGAAGGAAGCGCTGGAAGAGGCGACCCAAAAACGAGGCTGATGACAACGTGTCTCAAGCGGTGAAAATGGGCCGGTTGATCAATGATCTGAAAAAGTCTGGCTGACATCAATGTCAGCCAGCGGTGTTTACTTCAGCGAGCCGGAGAGGAACTGCTGCAAGCGCGGGCTCTTCGGGCTGCCGAATAGCTCGCCCGGCGGCCCTTCCTCTTCAATGACCCCCTGATGAAGAAAAATCACATGGCTGGAAACATGACGAGCGAATTCCATTTCATGCGTCACCACCACCATCGTTTTTCCCTCTTCCGCCAGTTGCTGCATGATGCGCAACACCTCGCCCACCAGTTCAGGATCCAGCGCGGACGTCGGTTCGTCAAACAGCAGCACCTCCGGCTCCATCGCCAGGGCGCGCGCAATGGAAACGCGCTGCTGCTGACCGCCGGAAAGGTTGGCCGGATATTTATCCTGCGCATCGCCCGTAATGCCCACTTTATTCAGATAAAAAACCGCACGATCGCGCGCTTCCGCCTTACTCAGTCCCAGCACCTGAACCGGCGCTTCCATGACGTTTTCCCGCGCCGTCATGAAGCTCCATAGATTGAAATGCTGAAAGACCATCGTCAGCCGGGTACGCAACAGCCGAAGCTGCTTTTTATCAAAAACCTTCAACTGATCATCGCTATCGCGCACCATGCGAATTTCCTGATCGTTGACATAAATCGCCCCTTCACAGGGTTTTTCCAGAAAATTGATACAACGCAGCAACGTACTCTTGCCTGAACCGGACGAACCGATAATCGAAATGACGTCACCGGCTTTCGCCTGCAACGAAATACCTTTCAATACTTCATGCTGACCATAACGTTTACGCAGTTCTGTCACCATCAGCTTATTATTCGACATAGATTATTCCTGCGTTTAGTTGGATGAACGGGGAGAAAGATGGCGTAGCCAGCGCTGTTCCGCTTTTTTGAACAGACCGATTAGCGCGAAAGAAACAACCAGATAGATCGCCGCGGCAATACCAAAGGCATAAAACGGCTGATAGGTCGCCGCGTTGATATCGCGGGCGATTTTCAAAATATCCGGTACGGTGACGGTAAACGCCAGCGCGGTCGAATGCAGCATCAGGATCACTTCATTACTGTAAGCCGGCAGCGCAATACGCAGCGCGCCCGGCAGAATAATGCAGCGATACTGCTTAAAGCGCGAGAAACCGTAAGCCCGGGCGGCTTCAATTTCACCGTAAGGAACCGAACGAATGGCGCCGGCGAAAATTTCCGTGGTATACGCACAGGTATTCAGCGCCAGCGCCAAAACGGCGCAATTCAAACCGCTGCGGAAAAACGCATTCAACAGATCGGTTCCGCGCACAATCTCCAGACTGTAAACCCCGGAATAAAAGACCAATAGCTGCACATAAAGCGGGGTACCGCGAAACACGTAGGTAAATGCCCAAACCGGCAGGCTGAACCAACGTCGCGGCGAAACGCGGGCCACCGCCAGCGGCAACGCCAGCGCGCCGCCGATCGTTACCGAGGAAATCAGCAGCCATAACGTCATCGCCAGGCCGGTCAAACGGTAGCCATCGCTCCACAGCAGAGGCTGCCAATATTGTTGCAGGATCTCACTCATAACTTATTTTTCTTACTCCCTGCGAATAGCGTTTTTCCAGCCACCACAGCACCCCATTGGAGATCGTGGTAAAGATCAAATACATCGCCCCGGCGACCAGCGCGAAATAAAACGGCTCATGCGCCCCTTTGCCCGCCAGTTGCGTGGCCTTAATCACATCATTCAGGCCAAGTAACGAAACCAGGGCCGTCGCCTTTAAGATCACCTGCCAGTTATTGCCAATGCCCGGTAAGGCGAAGCGCATCATCGAGGGAAACATAATCCGACGAAAGACTTTCATCGGCGTAAAACCAAAAGCCACGGCGGCTTCAATCTGGCCGCGTGATACCGCCAGATAGGCCCCGCGAAATGTTTCGGTAAAATAAGCGCCGTAGATAAACCCCAGCGTAATAATGCCCGCAGTGAGAGGATCGATATCGATTTGTCTGAAGCCCAGCAGTTCCGTGACGCTATTGAGCGTGATTTGCAGACCATAAAAAATCAGCAGCATCAGCACCAAATCAGGTACGCCGCGTATAAGCGTGGTATAGCAGGAAAAACCGCCGGACAGTAATCGATTGGCGGACAGCTTCGCGCCAGCGCCGATCAGGCCGATAACCAGCGCCAGAACCAGCGAGCTCACCGCCAGTTCCAGCGTCATCGCCGCCCCATCCAGAATTAATTGGGAATAGCCGTAGAACATTGCTTACTTCCGCTTAAGGTGAAACAGAGGTTGATAACGAACAAGAATATTTCGACATCTCGTCTTACCGAACTTGTCATACCGGCATTCATCAGGCGCTGGCGTAAATAAGGCGGGCAACGCCGCCGAATCAACGGATAAAACAGGTCTCTGCTCGCAAAGAGAGACCTGAAAGCGCCACGGATGAATGCGGTTTGCACAAAGATATCGGTAGTCATGTCACCCGTTGTCTACCTAAGTCAATAATGAGAACTTAGCCGCCGTAGACATCGAAATCGAAGTATTTTTTCGCAAAAGTATCGTAGGTTCCGTCTGCGCGTATTTCCGCAAACGCTTTATCCAATGCGGCTTTCAATTCGGTATCCGTTTTACGCAGCCCTATGCCGGTACCCACGCCGAAATATTTGTCGTCTTTCACCGCCGCCCCGGCAAATTCATAGTCTTTGCCCACGCTCTGTTTCAGAAAACCTTCGCTAGCCGCGACTTCATCCTGGAATGCGGCGTCAATTCGCCCCGCCCTCAGGTCGTCGTAAACCAGTTCCTGATTCTGGTAGGCGACGACGTCAACGCCTTTTGGCTGCCATAGGGCATTGGCGTAGGTTTCCTGCGTCGTTCCCTGCAAGACGCCGACGCGCTTGCCGCCCAACGATGCCAGCGTAGGTTCGATGCCCGAGCCTTTCTTGGCAATCAGGCGACTATTGGCGGCATACAGTTTTTCCGTAAAGGCGATTTCCTGCTGGCGTTTTTCGGTGATGGAAAGTGAAGAGATGATAGCGTCGATTTTTTTCGCTTTCAGCGACGGGATCAGCGCATCAAAGTCACTTTCGACAAAAGTACAGTTGGCTTCGATACGTTTGCACAACTCTTTCGCCAGATCGATATCAAACCCGACCAGCTCCCCCTTGGCATTTTTGGATTCAAACGGCGCATAGGTGGGATCGGTACCCAATTTAATATTCTTGGGAATATCGGCCATCGCGCTTCCTGCGGCCAGAATTAATGCCAGCGGCAAAACTTTTATCAGTTTTTTCATATTGCTACCTTTACCAATGAGTGATTGAAGGTCAAAAATCAGTTGTCGACATCGGGACGATCAATGGCTTTAAAAAACAGCTAACGTCAGTAACGACTACGCTTTTTCGTTCCGAATTCCTTGCAGTTTTCATGCCATAATAAGAAATTCGTATAAATAAAACGGCATAATGCCTTCGATGCCCCAAAGCAGACTAATTATTTGATAAATAAATATTTTTAAATTCACCGCCGGTAAGAAGGAAAGATCGTCGGCGGCAGAGACGCCAGCATGGCGGATCACCAGCACCATCAGAGTGCAGTAATGCAATATAATGATGCATTGACGTAAAAACGCCCCAAAATGAAGCAAAACACGGGCTATATACGGCGCGTGATTTACCCGAATGCGCAAAAAGTATGCAGCGCTTAAGCGCCTTGCCAGCGTGTAAACAGATCTGCGGGCAGACGGATATCAAACTGATCGAGCACCCGGTTCACCGTTTGATCGATAATATCCTGCACGCTTTGCGGACGATGATAAAAAGCCGGCACCGGCGGCATAATAACCGCGCCTAATTCCACCGCCGCGGTCATGATGCGCAAATGTCCCAGATGCAGCGGCGTTTCACGCACGCAGAGCACCAGCGGCCGGCGCTCTTTCAACACCACATCGGCCGCGCGCGTCAGCAGGTTATCGCTGTAGCTGTGGGCAATTCCCGACAGGGTTTTTATCGAACAGGGTAAAATCACCATCCCGTCGGTTTTAAATGAACCGGAAGAAATACTGGCGGCAATATCCCGCATGTCGTACACCACATCCGCCAGCGCCTGAACGTCGCGCAGACTGAAATCCGTTTCCAGAGACAGCGTCTGCCGTGCCGCCTGACTGATAATCAAGTGCGTTTCCACATCCTCAATCGCCTGCAAAACCTGTAACAGGCGAACGCCATAAACCACCCCGCTGGCGCCGGAAATACCTACAATAAGTTGCTTCATCAATAGTGCCTCTGACCGATCGCGCCAGATGGTTAACGCGGATTCATAATTTACACGGATAATCTATTTGCGCTGACTTTGCCGCATTGATTACCGATAAGCAAGAATAAGAAAAGGGAGAACGTATGACCGTTCTCCCTTTTACTTTCATCATCGCCCAGCGCGGCATAACGGCCGCCGGCTGAAAATTCAGCGCTTAACCTTCGTTATGCAACTCCAGATCTTCCACTTCGTTCTGGCTGCGCAACGCTTTCGCATCGTCATTACGCAACACTTCCAGATAATCCAGATAACCCTGATCGACGTCCTTGGTCACATAGACGCCGTTGAATACCGAACATTCAAACTGGGTGATATCCGGGTTATCTTCGCGCGCGGCGGCGATCAAATCGTCCAGATCCTGGAAGATCAGCGCGTCCGCGCCAATCAGTTGACAGATTTCATCCACTTCGCGACCGTGGGCGATCAGCTCATTCACGCTCGGCATATCGATGCCATAAACGTTAGGGAAGCGGATTTCCGGCGCCGCCGAGGCCAGATAGACGCGTTTAGCTCCCGCTTCACGCGCCATTTCGACAATCTGCTCGGACGTCGTGCCGCGCACGATGGAGTCATCCACCAGCAGAACGTTTTTATCACGAAACTCGGCGCGGTTGGCGTTCAGCTTGCGGCGTACTGATTTACGGCGCGCCTGCTGTCCCGGCATGATGAAAGTACGGCCTACGTAGCGGTTTTTCACAAAACCCTGACGATACGGCTTGTTAATGATACGCGCGATTTCCAGGGCGATATCGCAAGACGTCTCGGGGATGGGGATCACCACGTCGATATCCAAATCTTCCCATTGACGGGCTATCTTCTCGCCTAATTTCTGGCCCATGCGCACGCGCGCGCTGTACACGGAAATTTTATCGATAAACGAGTCGGGGCGCGCGAAGTAAACGTATTCGAACAGGCAGGGGTTGCTCTTCGGGTTTTCGGCGCACTGGCGGGTAAACAACTGCCCTTTCTCCGTGATGTAAATCGCCTCTCCCGGCGCCACGTCACGCAGAAATTCAAAGCCCAGCGTATCCAGCGCCACGCTTTCCGACGCCACCATATATTCGCAGCGGCCGTCTTCCAGATCGCGTTTACCGATAACCAGAGGACGAATACCGTTCGGATCGCGAAAAGCCACCATGCCATGACCGATAATCATGCTCACGCACGCATAAGCGCCGCGGATTTGCTGGTGCGTCGCGGCGACTGCCGCAAAGATGTTATCCGCTTCCAGCGGGTAGTGCTGAAAACGATCCAACTCTCTGGCAAAGATATTCAGCAGAATTTCAGAATCCGACGTGGTATTCACATGACGACGCTCCTGCTCAAACAGCTTTTTGCGCAGTTCGTGAGCGTTAGTCAGGTTACCGTTATGCGCCAGCGTAATGCCGAACGGCGAGTTAACGTAGAAGGGCTGCGCTTCCGAAGCGCTGGAACTGCCCGCGGTAGGATAACGCACATGCCCGATGCCCATGTTGCCTTGTAAACGTTGCATGTGCCGTGCTTCAAACACATCCTTCACCAGGCCGTTGGCCTTGCGCAGGCGAAAACAGTTCAAGGCATCAATGGTGACGATGCCTGCGGCATCCTGCCCACGGTGCTGCAACACCGTTAACGCGTCATAAATCGACTGGTTGACCGGTGTAAAACCGGCGATACCGACAATACCGCACATGGTGTCTTTTCCTCATCAGCGCTACCGCAACGAGATATGCTGCGGCAAGAAACTTGACGTGCTTTGCAGGTAGTCAAAAAACCACCTGATAATGTAACTGAACTGCGGTATCAACTGGGACTGCTTCCAGTCAGCACTCTGTGAAAAACCGGTGAAGGTATCCAGAAAGAATAGCAGCGCAGAAACAATCAGCACACCGCGCAGCGCACCGAAACAAATGCCCAATACGCGGTCGGTGCCCGAGAGTCCGGTACGTTCAACCAGTGAACCAATCACATAGTTGACGATAGCTCCCACAATCAATGTCGCAATAAACAGAATGGCGATGGCAATCCCATTACGTACCAGTTCGTCGTCAAAACGGGTGAAATACCCGGCGAGGTAAACATAGTAGTGACTGGCGATAAAAAACGCGCATCCCCAGGTTACCAGCGATAACGCTTCGCGTATAAACCCCCGGATAAGGCTAACCAACGCCGAAAATCCGATGATGCCAATAATGACGTAATCAACCCAAATCATCAGTTATCCTAATAATGAACGATGCTGACCGTCAGGTCGCCGCGTCATCCTGTTCGCGGCGCATTCTAACAGAAAAAGAAAACGTTTGCGTAGCGTATTTCCGCCGATTTGATTAATCGGAAATCAAACAAAAAAAGCCAACCGGCGCGTCAATCCCTTAGCGCACGCTATACGATTTTACCTGACCGTTCAGACCGCTAATCTGATGAAGTTCCGCCAGCGAAGACTGCAATTTCTGCCTTGACGCATCCGGACCGACATAAATTCGGGTAATCTGCCCCTGAACCGGGGTCGCCGGCAGGGTATATGCCCGATAGCCGGAAAGCCGCAGTTTTGCGACGATCTCATTAACCTTGTCCGCATTTTTCAGCGCGCCAAGCTGTACGACATAAGCCTGTCCGACCGGCGCCTGTTCCGTCGGTTTGCTGTCAGGTTTCGTCTCGGGCTTCACTTCCGGTTTCGGCTCCGGTTTGGGTTCCGGTTTGGGCTTGGCTTCCGGTTTCGTCTGCGGTTTGACTTCAGCCGGTTTTTGCGCCGGACGTTCAACCACGGCGGGCGGCGCCGTCACCGTTGCGGGGGCATGGGTTGCGGGCGGCGGACTTTCCGGTTTAACCTCTGCGCCGTTATTTCCCGGCCCGCTTTCATCCGCGTTACCGTTCATCGCCGCCTCGGCGCCCTCCGGCGGCTGGCTGGGCAAAGATTGAGTCAGCGCGGGCAATGAATCCATTTCATTGCTTTCCTCCGATGACGGCACCAGCGGGATCGCCGCGAACTCATCTTCATAGTGTTTTTTCTTACCATCCAACAGGCCGGGCAACACGATAACGCCCAGCGCGACCAGAATGATGGTACCCACCAGCCGATTCTGAAATTTACTCGCCATACGCACTCCCCTCATCCAGCGCTTCCATAACATGCGCTACCGTATGAAAAGATCCGCAGACAATAACGGTATCCTGTGTCGCCGACTCCGCCATTGCCTGTCGCCAGGCACTCGCCACATCGGAATATTGCCGACACGCGTCCAGATGTTCGGCCAGTTGCCGCGCCGTCGCCCCGCGCGGGCCTTCCAGCGGCGCGCAGTACCATTCGTCGACCAGTGGTTTTAACTGGCTCAACGTACCGCCGATATCTTTATCCGCCAGCATTCCCACCACCGCGCGCACTTTCCCGCTTTTCGGCAGCATGGCCAGCCTGCTAGCCAGATAAGCGGCGGCATGAGGATTATGGGCGACGTCCAGAATCAGCCGCGGATCCTCGCCGACGATCTGGAAACGGCCGGGCAGCGTCGCCAGACGTAGTCCCTGACGAATAGCCCCTTCATTCACGTTCAGGGGCGAGGCGTTCAATGCGGCCAATGCCGTCGCCGCATTGGCTAACGGCACATTCGGCATCGGCAGATCGGACAATTCGCGTTGTTTATTCTGCCAATTCCATCCGTCGCGCTGAATGGAGAAATCCCAGTCCCGGCCGCGCCGTAATAACACGGCGCCTTTTTCACCGGCGACGTCCGCAATCGACCCCGGCATATCGGGTTCGCCGACGACCGCCGGTCTGCCCTGGCGGAATACGCCGGCTTTCTCTCTTCCGATACTGTCCCTGTCGCTGCCCAACCAGTCGGTATGGTCCAGCGCGATGCTGGTCACCACGGCGACATCCGCATCGACAATATTGGTCGCATCAAGACGGCCGCCTAAACCGACCTCCAGAATAACGACGTCCAAATCGGCCTGTTTAAACATCTGCAAGGCCGCCAGCGTGCCGAATTCGAAGTAGGTCAGTGAAACATCGCCCCTTCCGGCTTCGATATCCGCGAACGCCTGGCTGTGCATCGATTCAGGCAACGCCGCCCCCTGCACTCTCACCCGTTCGGTATAACGCAGCAGGTGCGGAGAACTGTATACGCCCACCCGCAATCCGGCGGCCAACAGTATGGATTCCAGCGTACAGCAGGTGGTGCCCTTGCCATTGGTTCCTGCGACGGTAAAAACCACCCCGGCGGGCTGTAGCAATTGAAGATTCTCAGCAACCTGCTTGACGCGCGTCAGGCCCAAATCGATGGCCTGGCCGTGCAGGTGCTCAAGATAATTAAGCCACGTGGCCAAAGGCGACGTGGCTTGGGGTATTTGAAGATTATCCATGAGTCCCGTTCACTGGCTTACGGTTCATTTTATACGGGAAGCATAAATTCTGCTCGGCGCAGCGCCCATGCTTCCCGTTCATCGGTTCAACTACGCTTCGTCCTGCGATTCGGCGGCGTCATCCTGATGATGTTCCACCACCTCGTTGCTCGGTTCCGGGTAGTTGGTCAACTTGGCGAGGATCGTCGCCAGTTTATAACGCATTTCCGGACGGCGGACGATCATGTCGATAGCGCCCTTCTCAATCAGGAATTCACTGCGCTGGAAGCCCGGCGGCAGTTTTTCACGCACCGTCTGCTCAATCACCCGCGGCCCGGCAAAGCCGATCAGCGCTTTGGGTTCGGCGATATTCAGATCGCCCAGCATCGCCAGACTGGCGGAAACGCCGCCCATGGTCGGATCGGTCAGTACGGAAATATAAGGCAAACCGCGGTCGCGCATTTTTGCCAACGCCGCGCTGGTTTTAGCCATCTGCATCAGCGACATCAGCGCTTCCTGCATACGGGCGCCGCCGCTGGCGGAGAAACAGACCAGCGGGCAGCCGTCTTCCAGCGCCTGCTCGACGGCGCGAACGAAACGCGCGCCGACCACCGAGGCCATCGAACCGCCCATAAAGGCGAATTCAAACGACGCCGCGACGATAGGCATGCCGTATAAGGTGCCTTTCATCACCACCAGCGCATCTTTTTCATTCGATTGCTTTTGCGCGGCAACCAAACGATCTTTATATTTTTTAGAATCCCGGAATTTCAGGATATCTTTCGGCTCCAGTTCGCTGCCTAACTCCACCGTCCCTTCCTTATCCAGGAAAGATTGCAGGCGAGCACGCGCGGAGAGGCGCATGTGGTGATCGCACTTAGGGCAAACTTCCAGATTACGTTCCAGCTCTGCGCGATAAAGAACCTGACCGCAACTATCACATTTCGTCCAGACACCTTCAGGAATATTCGCTTTACGGGTGGGCGTGATATTGCTTTTGTTAAGAATTCGTTCAATCCAGCTCATTGATAACCTTTCTGCTTGAACCTGGCACACGCCAGTCCACTGTTCATGCGTTACTTTTCCCTGACAACACCGCCATTAGAAAATGCCTGAGACACGCGTTGATGGCGATATCAAGCACTGGCGCCAAGGATTGTTTCAGGAACAGACCATAAATGCTGCCCATTAAACCATAACGTTCCGGTACTGTGGATAAAAAACTGGTAAAACCGGATGTTAAAGTTTATTTCATTTACTTTACATTACTCCGCGCCGCCGCTCTTCTGTGACGTATGATTTCAATCACGCCGGGCAGAATAGAGACGAGAATAATCGCGACAATCAGTAATTTCAGATTTTGCTGCACAATGGGCAAATCGCCAAACAGATAGCCCGCATAGGAAAACAGCAGCACCCACAGCAACGCGCCGACGACGTTATAAGCGGCGAAATGCCGGTAACTCATGTGTCCCATGCCTGCAACAAACGGCGCGAATGTTCTCACAATAGGGACAAAGCGTGCCAGAATTATTGTTTTACCACCGTGACGAGCATAAAACTGATGCGTTTTATCCAGATAACTGCGGCGGAAAATTTTCGAATGCGGATTGCTGAACAGTTTTTCGCCGAATAGCCGGCCAATGGTGTAATTCACCGCATCGCCCAGGATCGCCGCCACCGTCAGCAGGAAAACCATCAGATGAACGTCGAGATCGTTCGACGGCAATGCGGCCAGCGCGCCGGCGACGAACAGCAAAGAATCGCCCGGTAAAAACGGCGTCACCACCAGCCCGGTTTCGCAGAACAAAATCAGAAATAAAATGGCATAAATCCAGACGCCGTATTGCGCGACCAGTTCGGCCAGGTGAACGTCGATATGGAGTATAAAATCAATAATAAAATGAATGAATTCCATTAAAACATCTCTTTCTTGGCGCCGTTTTTTGCTTCCGACCACCTGTCCGGCTGGTCAAAAACGCGTCACTTACAAGCCTATCATTTAAAAATCGATCGGTTACATCGAGTCATGCAAAAACAGCGGCCCCATCGGCGGCCGCGGCAAGGCAAAACGCGCGGGATAATCCACGGCGACCAGATACAGCCCTTCGGCTCTGGCGGTCGCCGCCGCCAACGTGCGATCTTTTGCCGCCAGCAGCTCCGCAATCCACGCCTCCGGCTGATTGCCGCATCCGACTTCCATCAGACTGCCGACGATGTTGCGAACCATGTGATGCACAAACGCATTGGCCTTGATATCTACCACGATATAGGCGCCATGACGCGTAACCTTTAAATGATTTACATTACGCCAGGGACTGCGTGACTGACAGTGAACCGCTCGAAACGACGTGAAATCGTTCTCGCCCAGCAGGCACTGACCGGCGCGTTCCATTCGCGCCGCATCCAGAGGATGATAAAAATGCGTGACCCCCCGGGCCAGCACCGCGGGACGATAGCGATGATTATAGATGACATAGCGATAGCGGCGCGCCGTGGCGCTGAAACGGGCGTGAAAATCATCGTCCACCGTTTTTACCCAGCGCACTGCGATATCCGGCGGTAAATTGGCGTTAACGCCCATCGTCCAGGCGGCGTCCTGGCGTACCGCCTGCGTGGTGAAATGCACCACCTGCCCGGTCGCATGTACGCCGGCGTCGGTGCGTCCGGCGCAGAAGACGCCGATGGGCTCATTGGCGACTTTACTTAATGCCTGTTCAAGACACGCCTGAACGCTGATGACTTCAGCCTGACGCTGCCAACCATAATAACGGCTGCCGTCATACTCAATCCCCAACGCAATTTTCAGCGGCGCCTGTTGCTCCGCCTGAATCAATCCGGACATTACCCCAAATACTCCCGCACCAGACATTCCGCCGTTTCCACAGCCATCAGCGCGCCGCCGAAACGCACGTTGTCCGCGACGGACCAGAACTGCAATAACTCGGGAATACCGTAATCATTACGCAAACAGCCGATGCTTAATTGCACATTGCCGGAGGCATCCTCGACCTGGGTCGGATAATCCTGCTCGTCGCTGACCTGCACGTCGTCGGTCTGCAACAGTTCATCCCGCGCCTCCTCCGCCGACATCGGGCGCAGCGATTCAAGATGGACCACCTGCGCATGGCCGTAGAAAACCGGCGACTGGATGCAGGAGACGGAAATCGGCAAGCCTTCATCCTGCAACACTTTTCGCACCTGATCCACCAGGCGGCGTTCTTCCCGCACGCTGCCTTCGTTATCCGGCAACAACGGCAACAGATTGAACGCCAGCTGTTTGGGGAAAAATCCCGCTTCGGGCGGAATGCCGTTCAACAGGCGCGCGCTTTGTCCGGCCAAATCATCGACCGCCGCTTTGCCGCGGGCGGATACCGACAGCATATTCGTCACGTGCAAACGGGACAAACCGGCACCATCCGTCAAGGGTTTAATCGCCTTCAGCAATTGGCTGGTCAGGCTATCCGCCACCGCGACGATATTGCGGTTACGATAATCCGCCAGCGCATGGGCGTTGACCCCCGGCACTACCAGCGGCACATCCGGCTCCAGCGCAAACAGACCGCTGCTGTCGATAACCAGACAGCCGGCATTCCCGGCCTCTTCGGCGTAACGCTCGCTGGCGTCCTGTCCGGCGACAAAAAACGCCAGTTGCGCCTGCGACCAGTCAAAATCGGCGGCATCCTGCACCGGGCAAGACTTGCCGCCAAAACGGATGATTTCACCCACGCTACGTTCACTGGCCAGCGGATACAGTTCACCCACCGGAAATTCGCGCTCCTGCAACAACTCCAGCAACGCCGAGCCTACCGCGCCCGTTGCGCCCAGCAGAGCAATATTCCAGCCGTCAGACATTTGGTTTTCTCCCCAAACTTATGAATGAAACATCCACGGCCGATAACCCTATCGCCCGTGAAATAAAGAGTCTTTAACAGATTTCACTAAAATATGTGATTAACGATCAACCACCACGGAGGCATTGAACCCCAGCTTATTCAGACAGTCCGCGCTGTCGCTGTCGGCGCAGACAACATGAAGTGACGACCACTCGCGTCGTTCCTGGTAAGTTTTACGCAGGCGATCAAATCCGCCCTCCTGATGTACCGCATGACGCAGCAGCGCATCGTCCCGACGCACATCATACACCAGATGCGCCAGACGCTTTAATAACGCTTCGTCCAGCGGCGACGCGAGCATCACTTCGGCCACTTCCGGCTTGGGTAACAGGGATGACAATGCCACCTGTTTGGGATTACCGATAAACCGGCTCCAGGCTTCAAACACCTGGGTGGTGCCGCGCGCTTTGCCTTCCAGCGTATAGCCGGCGATATGCGAGGTGCCGATATCGACCAACGCCAGCAGGTCCGTGGATAACGCCGGCTCCGGCTCCCAGACATCAAGAATGACGCTGAATTTTTTCCCCCGGTTCAATACCTCAAGCAGGGCGGCGTTATCCACCACCGGCCCGCGGCAGGCGTTGATCAGGATACGGCCCGCGGCAAAATCATTCAGCACCGACGCATCAACCAGATGGTGCGTTTTATAGGGACCGTCAAGGTATAGCGGCGTATGCAGCGTCAGAATATCGGCGTCCCGCACCAGTTCCTCGAACGAGCGAAAGTCTTCATCGTCCCCCCGTTCCGCACGCGGCGGATCGCACAGCAGGGTTTTGACGCCCCAGGCTTGCAGACGCGCGTTCAGCCGCCCGCCCACATTGCCGACGCCGACAATCCCGACGGTTTTATCACGCAACTGAAAACCGTCGCGTTCGGCAAGCATCAACAGGGAAGAAAAGACATATTCGACAACGGCGATGGCATTACAACCCGGCGCCGCCGAAAAGCCGATGCCGTTGGCATCGAGCCAGTTCTGGTCGACATGATCGGTGCCGGCCGTGGCGCTGCCGACAAACTTGACCGAGGTTCCGGTCAGCAGCTCGGCGTCGACTTTGGTCACTGAACGCACCATTAACGCGGCCGCGCCATCCAGCGCCTCGCGCGGCAGCGGACGCCCCGGCACGCTCTGAACATCGCCCAGTCGGCTAAATAGCTCGCGTGCGTACGGCATGTTTTCATCAACCAGAATTTTCATTGTCTTTCCCGCTAACCTGTTGCCCAGCTCAAAATAGGGAGCTTATTTTGCCACTGAATAGGCAGGAAGCCCAATGCTATTGGTCGCCGTAAGTTAACCTCCGGTATTGTTTCGGGGCTATCTGTCGCTTATAGAGATTGCTATGATTCCGTTATCAGCAGCCAGCGGTGAGGTAAAACAGTATGCAGCCGGTAAACGGTCCAGGTGTCCCACTGCCGGGCGAACGCGCCGTCGGCACTACGCCGACCGCGTCTCTCCCCGCAACCGCCGACGGCGGCGATCGGCCCTTGACGTCGGCGCAACGCACGTCGCTTGAAAATCTGATCGTTAAAATTGCGGCGCTCAGCACGTTAAAAGTCGCCGACATCTGGAACGGGGTGAAACAGGGACTGGGACTGACGGAAAGCGCCGAACTGACGTCACGCCACTATCAGCCTGCGGAGCAGTTGCTGCAAACGCGATTAAGCGAAGTGCAAACTCAGGACAATACCAGCCGCCAGCAGTTGATGCAGCGTTTGACGGCAATGTTGCCGGAGGGCGATAACCGTCGGACGGCGAGCGATTTTATCCGTCAGCAATTCGGCCATACCGTTCTGGGTTCGCTCAATAGCAACCAACTGCGGCAGGTGGTGACGTTATTACAAAACGGGCAAATCCCGCAATCGACCACCAACGCCGCCGTCACGCCACAGCCACCGACGTCCAACGCTGCCGAGCGCCCGCTTTTACCCGCCGAGCAAAATAGCCTGAATCAACTGGTCGCCCGGTTGTCTTCGCAAACCGGCGAACCGGCGGCCAAAATCTGGACCACGCTGATGACGATGCAGAATTTAAGCGCGGGCACCGCCATTCCGGTGAAAAATTTGCCGTTGCTGACCCAGTTTCTGCAAGCGCAGGCTACCTTGCAACCATCGCCCCCGCCTGCTTCACACCCGGCGGCGCAGACAGCGTCCGCCGCTAACGGTTCAGCGCCGGGAGCGCCTGCGTCAAGCGCGGCAAGCAGCGTCAATACGCCCGGCGCGACGACGGCGGCTAACGTCGCGATGTCGAATCTCTCGCTATTGCAGAGCGCTCTGCCGCATCCCATCGATGCGCAGGAACAGCAGATGCTGCTGGACTATATGCAGCATCGCTTTAACGCCGTCCCGCTGATGCCGGCTCAGCTCAGCGATGTACTGACCTTCCTGTTCAGCCAGCGCATACGACGAGCGCAGGAAACCGACTGGACGGCGCCGCAGCCGCTGCTCAACCCGCTCATCGCCTCTCAGCCGCTCAACTGGCCATCATTGTGGCAAAAACCGATGTTTGCGGGGATTGTCGGCGTCTGCGTCGCGATCTTTCTCTTGTGGATCCTCATATAACAAAACGCCCCGTCAACACCAGGTTCACGGGGCGTGAGGTCGCTTCAGCCCGCACGGCGCGGGCAAACGCGATTACTTATCGAACTTACGCATAACCAGGGTGGCGTTGGTGCCGCCGAAACCAAAACCGTTCGACATCACCGTCGTCAGTTTGCGCTCTGTCGGCTCGGTGATAATGTTCATCCCCACCGCGTGCTCGTCCAGCGTTTCGACGTTGATGCTCGGCGCGATGAAGCCGTGTTCCAGCATCAGCAGCGTATAAATCGCTTCCTGCACGCCAGCCGCGCCCAGCGAGTGACCGGTCATCGCCTTGGTGGCGGAAATCGCCGGAATATTGTCACCGAACACTTCACGGATGGCGCCCAGTTCTTTCACATCGCCAACCGGCGTCGAGGTGCCGTGTGTGTTGATGTAATCGATCGGCGCGTCCACGTCCTGCAACGCCATCTTCATGCAGCGCATTGCGCCTTCCCCTGACGGGGCAACCATATCCGCGCCGTCGGACGTCGCGCCGTAGCCGATGATTTCACCGTAGATGTGCGCGCCGCGCGCCAGCGCGTGTTCCAGTTCTTCAACCACCACGATACCGCCGCCGCCGGCGATAACGAAGCCGTCGCGGTCCGCGTCATAAGTACGGGACGCTTTTTCCGGCGTGTCGTTATATTTGGTGGACAGCGCGCCCATGGCATCGAACTCGCAGGCCATTTCCCAGCACAGTTCTTCACCGCCGCCGGCGAAGACCACGTCCTGTTTGCCCAGTTGGATCATTTCCACCGCGTTGCCGATACAGTGTGCGGAAGTCGCACAGGCGGAACTGATGGAGTAGTTAACGCCGCGGATTTTAAACGGCGTCGCCAGACAGGCGGAAACGCCGGAAGCCATGGATTTGGTGACCATATAAGGCCCAACGCCGCGCAGACCTTTAGCCCGCATGCCGTCGGTGCCGGCAACCTGATTACGCGGAGAACCGCCGCCGGAACCCACGATCAGGCCCGTGCGATCGTTGGAAACCTGATCGTCGCTCAGACCGGAGTCTTTAATCGCCTGTTCCATAGACAGATAGGCATAAATCGATGCATCACTCATAAAGCGCACAACTTTGCGATCGATGAGGCCTGTGGTGTCCAGTTTAACGTTACCCCAGACGTGACTACGCATGCCGGAATCTTTCAGCTCTTGAGAGAAAGTAATACCCGAGCGGCCTTCCCGCAAAGACGCCAGAACTTCCTGCTGGTTATTACCGATGCTTGATACGATCCCCAGACCTGTAATCACTGCACGTTTCATTCAATACCTCTTCCACTTATATAGTTTGGGATTTCGCATCGCACTTTAGCGTACAGTTGTACGCTGAACAAGTCCGATCAGCCGAACTTTTACTAAATTTGCGCCTCGACATTCAGCTCGTTAAAATCGCGTCACCGCTTGAATAATGAGTCAGTTGCCGTGAATAACCGCCCCATCCGACATGCGACGTTAAGTTGGAACGAACAGGGTACACCTGTATCGCAACAGTTTGATGACGTCTATTTTTCCAATCAGGATGGGCTGGCGGAAACCCGCTATGTGTTTTTAACCGGCAACGGGTTTCCCGAACGCTTTCTCACGCACCCGCGCGAAAGCTGCGTGGTGGCGGAAACCGGCTTCGGCACCGGACTGAATTTTCTGACGCTCTGGCAGGCTTTCGACGATTTTCGCGCCCGGTCGCCGCAGGCGCCGCTGCGTCGCCTGCACTTCATCAGCTTCGAGAAATTTCCGCTGCGCCGGGACGATCTGGCCGCGGCGCACGCCCAATGGCCGGAGCTGGCCGAATATGCGCAAGCGTTGCGCGAACAGTGGCCGCTGCCCTTGTCCGGCTGCCATCGCCTGCTTCTGGCGCAGGGCCGCGTAACGCTCGATCTCTGGTTCGGCGATGTCAATGCGCTGCTGCCTACTCTGGATACATCGCTGAATCATAAAGTCGACGCCTGGTTTCTCGACGGCTTTGCGCCGGCCAAAAATCCGGACATGTGGACGGAAGATCTGTTTCACGCCATGGCGCGCCTCGGCCGCCGGCACGGCACGTTCGCCACCTTCACCGCCGCCGGATTTGTGCGCCGCGGGCTACAGCAGGCCGGCTTCAGCGTCAGTAAAGTCAAAGGGTTCGGCCAAAAGCGTGAAATGCTGAGCGGTTATCTTCCCGAATGCATTCCCGTGTCCTCCCCTGCCCCCTGGTATGCTCGCCCGCCGGCTGTCGCCCCCCACGATATCGCGATTATCGGCGGCGGCATCGCCAGCGTGTTAACCGCGCTGGCGCTGCAAAGACGCGGGGCCGCCGTCACGTTGTACTGCGCCGATCCCCAACCGGCGCAGGGCGCGTCCGGCAACCGTCAGGGCGCGCTTTATCCGTTGCTTAATAATCGGCACGACGCGCTTTCGCGCTTCTTTGCCGCCGCGTTCGCCTTCGCGCGCCGCCAGTATGCCGAACTGGCGGCGCAGGGCGTCGATTTTGAACATCAGTGGTGCGGCGTGAGTCAACTGGCCTATGATGAAAAAAGCGCCCGTAAGATTGAGCGCATTTTACAGGGCGAATGGCCGCCGGAACTGGTTTTCGCCGTCACGGCGGCGCAGCTTGAAGAGGCGAATAGTCTGATGCTCGGCGCCGGCGGCGTGACTTATCCGGAAGGCGGCTGGCTATGTCCGGCGGAGCTCACCGCCTCCGCGCTGCGACTGGCCCGGCGGCAAGGGCTTGTCGTACACATGAGCACCAAGGTTTCCGCGCTTGAGCAAAGCGATATCGGCTGGCGCCTGACGCTGGCTGACCAGCGGCAGGCGGAACATGCCGCGCTGATTCTGGCGAACGGTCATCAACTGTCGGACTGGACTCAGACCCAACATTTGCCGTGCTATCCGGTGCGCGGCCAGGTCAGTCATATCCCGACGACGCCGACGTTACGGCGGCTGAAACAGGTGCTTTGCTATGAGGGTTATATGACGCCGGTCAGCCCGCAGCATCAGGAGCACTGTATCGGCGCCAGCTACCAGCGCGGCGATAGCGCCACCGACTATCGTGAAGAAGAACAGCAGGAGAATCGCCGGCGTCTGCTGGACTGTCTGCCGCAGGCGCAGTGGGCGCAGCAGATCGATATCAGCGGCCGCCAGGCGCGTCAGGGCGTACGCTGCGCGCTGCGCGACCATTTGCCGCTCGTCGGCGCGGTGGCGGATTATCAGCAAACGCTGGATAATTATCAGCATCTACTGCAACGACAGCACCACGCGGAAAATCTGCCGCCCGCGCCGACTTATCCGAATCTGTTTCTTATCGGCGCGCTGGGGTCGCGGGGATTGTGCTCGGCGCCTTTGGCGGCCGAGATTCTGGCGGCGCAAATTTATGATGAACCACAGCCGTTGGACGGCGAAACGCTGGCGGCGCTAAACCCTAACCGATTCTGGATCAGAAAACTGCTGAAAGGCAGGCCGGTTTAAAGGTAAAACGGTTCACTCCGGACGGCAATTTTGTTCAAAAGCGGCCACATCATGGGAGGCTGAATGACGGAAAAGAAAAAAGAGCGGGAACAAGCCCGGTTTCGCCATTTGCAAGCGTTTGGCGGCCTGGAAATGCTGCAAGCCCGATATAAACGGCAGCGTTTCTCCCGTCATTCCCATGAAAATTTTTGTATCGGCGTCATTGAAGAAGGCGCGCAGCGGTTTTACCGCACGGGCGGCGAGCATGTCGCGCCCAAAGGCGACATTATTCTGGTGAATGCCGATGAAGTTCATACCGGACATTCCGCGGTGGCGGGCGGATGGTCATACCGGGCTATCTATCCCAACCCGGATTTGCTGCTTTCCCTTTCCCGCGATTTTCAACAACCTCAGGGGGCGATTCCCTGGTTTCCCGATGCCGTGGTACACGATCCCGGCCTGTCGGAACAGCTACGCCTGACATTCACCCTGCTGACGCAGGAAGGCAACGCGTTGCTGAAAGAGACTCTGCTCTTTTCCTCGCTGGCCTGGCTGATGATGCGCTATGGGAAAAGCCGTATTTCCGCGCGCGAATTAGCGGATTCCGGTAATCATATCGCCAACGTTAAGGCGTTAATGGATGCCTGCCCGGAACAGAATTTCTCGTTGATCGAACTGGCGGCTATCGCGACGCTCAGCCCGTGGCATTTTTTACGTCAGTTTAAAAAAATGACGGGCATGACGCCGCACGCTTATTTAACGCAGGCACGGCTGCGCAAAGCCAAATCACTGTTACTGGCGGGACAGGGTATATCCGCGGCGTCCTCGCTGTGCGGATTTTCCGATCAGAGCCATTTCAACCGACACTTTAAAAAAGCCCAGGGCATTACCCCGGGCGAATTTATCCGTTCATTACATTTTTCCGTCGGTTAAATAAGCGCCGTCATGTTGACGGCACTATTGTTAGTTTTAGTTTCGCGCCGGCAAAATAACCCTACTGTTTTGCCATTAATCGGCTTCGCCGCCCTGAGCAATTTTGTTCAATACATCTCCCTCCAATAACCGTAAGCTATATCTCTAAGATTTACCTGAGGATCGCATTGTCTATGAATACGCCGGATGTCGGCCTGTTGTCGTCGGATAAGAATAAAACGCGGTCGCCGTGGCGGGGTTTTACCGCCGGGGCGGTGGCGATGTTGCCCCTGTGTTTATCGGTCATTCCCTGGGGAATACTTGCCGGTTCGATGGCGATCCAATCAGGACTGAGCCTGGGACAGGCTATCGGCATGTCCGCCATCATCTTTGCCGGCGCCGCGCAGTTGGTCACGCTCGGCCTGCTGATGTCCGGCGCCAGCATACTGACGATTATTATTTCCATTTTTTTTCTTACCGCCCAACATTTCATTTATGGCCTGACGCTGCGGGAATTCGTTTCCCTGTTGCAACTGCGTTATCGACTGCCGATTGGTTTTCTGCTCACCGATGAACTGTTCGCCCTGAGCATGGCGCAAAAGAATAAAAAAACCATGACGCCGGGGTATTTAATCGGCGCGGGGTTGGTCTTTTATCTTTGCTGGAATATATGCAGCCTGCTGGGTATTTTTATGGCGCACGCCATTCCCGACCTGGAGAAATATCATCTCGATTTTTCCATTATCGCCACCTTTATTACGCTTATCGTGCCGATGATTAAACGGCTCAGCGTGTTGTTCGGGGTAATATTCTCACTGTCGGGCTCAATGCTGCTGTCTTACTACCGCATTGAAGGCGCGATCATTATTTCCGGCCTGGGCGGCATGTTATTTTCCGTTTTAATTGCCCGCCTGGCGAGGGAGAAAGTATGAGTTGGCTATTATTGTGCGCGCTGGCCGGGATCGTTTTCTTTAACCGGTATATTTTCCTTGAGCCGAGAACGCCGGTAAAACTGCCGGGATTGGTGCATGAAGCGCTGAAATATTCAGCCCCCTGCCTGCTCAGCGCGATCTGCGGCCCGGTTATTTTATTATCGCAGGGGGAATTACGCGCCTTTCCCGACAACCCCTATTTTTGGGGCGCGCTTTTTAGCGCCATCATCGCGTTTTTTATCCGCAGCATGGTCATCTGCGTGCTGATCAGCCTGCTGTTCTTTTATCTGTTGTGTACGTTGATTTAACGCCTGGTTCTGGCGGCGTCCCATGCGCCAGAACCTCGTCAGGTTTAATGTGTTTGCTGACGCTTCGCCTGTTGAAATAACCTTTCCCACATGTCATTCACCAGCACCTGATCCGGCGGAGAAAGCTCGCCGTTCTTTATCGCGGCGTTAATGCTGTCGCTAACCCGCGCATAGAGCGCTTCCGGCGTATGTTCGCCGTTTTCCTCCGCTTCCGCCACCGAAACGGTTAAATGACCGCGCAGATAACCGCCGGCAAAAAGTTCGTCGTCGCTGGCATGTTCCACCATGTCATCAATCAGCGCCAGAATACGCGCCTCAAATTCTGCGATCATTTATTATCCTCAATTAATCGATAGTCAGCGCGATTCAGCAGAGATCGGCCGGGTACGGAAAGCTCGCCGCCGTCAACGGCGGCGTATGATAAAACGATTGTAACGCATGAATAAAGCGCGCCGGCCGGGCCGGGATCCCCTGTTGCAAATAAAGCATGACCTGTTCATGCACCCGGCGTTGAAACGCGATGCGATCCGGCTCAGCGTCGCCATTCAGATTGTCGCAACTGACGTTAAACGGAAAATCCGCCGCCGCGCAGAATAGCCAATCGAACGCCTGCGGTTTAATCTCTACGGACTCAAACTGAGACTGCGTCATGGCATCACGCCCGTCCGGGCAGTACCAGTAGCCAAAATCGACCTGTAAACGTCGTCGCTCGCCGGCGATACACCAATGGGAAATTTCATGCAGCGCGCTGGCATAAAAGCCGTGCGCAAAGATAATCCGATGATACGGCACCTGCTCGTCGGCGGGCAGATAGATGGGCTCATCCTCCCCCTTCACCAGGCGGGTGTTGTATTCCTCGCTAAAGCAATCATTAAAAATATCAATTAATTGCTGGTAATGATGGGTAACGCTATTTGTCTTTGTCGTCATCAGAAAAATTGCCCCAGCCAATGTGCAATCGCAGCGCCATGGCTGTCATAAATCAGTTTACAACTCATGATGGCGGAAACGATCACCAGCATCGGACGAATCAGTTTCTGGCCTTTGCTCAACACCATTTTTGCGCCGATGCGCGCGCCGATAACCTGCCCCAGCAGCATAATCAGCCCCACCGTCCACACCACTTTCCCGCCGAGCATAAAGAACAGCAGTCCGCCGAAATTAGAGGTGAAATTCAGGACTTTGGCATGCGCCGTCGCTTTCGACAGGTTAAAACCGCTCAGCGTGACGAAAGCCAGGGCGTAAAACGATCCGGCGCCGGGGCCAAAGAAACCGTCATAAAAGCCGACGCAACCGCCCGCAATCAATGCGAAAGGCAGACCGGACAGACGGTGCTGGCGGTCTTCATCGCCGATTTTCGGCGACAGCAGAAAATAGAGCCCGATGCCGATGATCAGCAGCGGCAGCAGCTGCCGCAGAAAATCGGCGTGGATCTGCTGAATCAGCCAGGCGCCGGAAATCGAGCCGACAAACGTCAAGGCTATCGCCAGTTTCTGTTCATTCAAATTAACCGCCCGGCGACGGATAAAATAGAGACTGGCTGAAAACGAACCGCCCATGGATTGCAATTTATTGGTCGCCAGCGCCTGCGCGGGCGACAGCCCTACGGCCAGCAGCGTCGGCACGCACAATAAACCGCCGCCGCCGGCAATCGAGTCAATAAACCCCGCCAATATGGCGACAAAAAAGAGAATGGCCAACATTTCCGGGCCAATAATAGAAAGGTCCATACATTATTCCGAAGCGAAATGTCTGTCGATCAAAGCCTGACACGAATCCGGCAATGGCGGCGGCGAAGTTTTAGTCGGCGACTCTCGCACCGGCTGTCTGGGCTGGAACCAACTGGTCAACTCGGCGCCGCATCCATCCCCCGTCGGCGGCGACGGCTGCTCCTGACATTCCAGACTATCGGCCGGACAGCGCAGACGAACATGCATGTGCGCGCGATGACCAAACCACGGGCGAACCTTGCGCAGCCAGTCGCGATCCTGCCCCGCATCGGCGCACAGCTGTTTTTTGATCGCCGGGTGAACAAAAATACGCGTCACCTCGTTATCTTTCGCCGCCAGCTTCACCAGCGTCGTCACCTCGGGCTGCCAGGCGCGAGGATTAATCTGGCGCCCATTCTGCGCAACCAGATCGATCGGCTGGGGTTTAAGAAGCTGCTGCGGACTCCAGCGCTGTTTCGGTAATTGCAGCCAGATATCCACATCCAGACCGGACTGATGGCTGGCATGACCGCTGCTAAACCGCCCGCCGGCAGGCATGCCCATATCGCCGATCAGCACATGGGCGGACGTACGGCGCTTAACCGATGCGCTCATGCGGGTGATAAAGGACAGCAAATGGGGATGGCCGTAATAGCGGTTCTGGTCGACGCGCATCACCTGATAATCCGGTGATTGCAACGGCAGCGCTTGCGCGCCGACGATACAGCCATTGGAAAAACTGCCGATGGCCTGAGGGGCGCCCGCAACCGGGCGCGTGATTTCCTGCCAGGGGGTTTTCGCCCATAGCGGCGCGCAGCATGCCAAAGCGATAAACCCAATTAACCCTTTTTTCATTATCTCTTACCAGCGGGGAACCTGACTGTCGACATCGCCGCACTGCGCACGCTGGCGCAGCAGGTGATCCATTAATACAATCGCCATCATCGCTTCGGCGATCGGCACCGCACGGATCCCGACGCAAGGATCGTGACGACCGCGGGTCACCATTTCCGTCGCCTCTCCCTGACGATTAATGGTTCTTCCCGGCACCATGATGCTGGAGGTCGGTTTCAATGCCAGATGGGCGATAATCTGCTGTCCGCTGCTGATGCCGCCCAAAATACCGCCGGCGTGATTGCTCTGGAAACCCTGCGGGGTAATCTCATCGCGATTTTCGCTGCCGCGTTTCGTCACGACCGCAAAACCGTCGCCGATCTCCACGCCTTTCACCGCGTTGATACTCATCAGGGCATGCGCCAGATCGGCATCGAGACGATCAAACACCGGCTCGCCCAATCCGGCGGGTACAGACTCGGCCACGACGCTGACTTTGGCGCCGATGGAATCGCCCTCTTTTTTCAGCGCCCGCATCAACGCATCCAAAGCGTCCAGTTTGTCAGCATCCGGACAGAAAAAGGGATTCTGTTCAACCAGATCCCAGTCTTTCAATTCACAGCTCACATCGCCGATTTGGGACAGATAGCCGCGAATTTTCACGCCGTGGCGCTGTTGCAGATATTTTTTCGCTATCGCGCCGGCCGCGACGCGCATCGCGGTTTCGCGCGCCGAGGAGCGGCCGCCGCCGCGATAATCACGCCGACCGTATTTTTGTTCATAGCTATAATCGGCATGACCGGGACGGAAAACGTCCTTAATGGCGCTGTAATCCTGTGAACGCTGATCGGTATTTTCAATCAGCAAGCCAATGCTGGTGCCGGTGGTAACCCCTTCAAACACGCCGGAAAGAATGCGCACCTGATCGGGTTCCCGACGTTGGGTGGTATAACGGGACGTTCCGGGGCGGCGGCGATCCAAATCACGTTGCAGATCCGCTTCCGTCAGCGGGATCCCCGGCGGAACGCCGTCAACAATACAGCCCAGGGCAATTCCGTGGGACTCACCAAATGTGGTGACGCGGAAAAACTGTCCAATACTGTTTCCTGCCATCACAACTCCTTAGCCTATCAATAATGGTTTTAACTCAAGCATCGAATCAATCGCGGTAGATGCTGAAATGCGCCTGACAATCAATCAGTTGAGATTTGCTTAACATAAACACCCCATCACCCCCGTTCTCAAATTCCAGCCAGGTGAACGGGATATCGGGATACTGATCGATCAGGTGAACCATGCTGTTGCCCACTTCGCAAATCAGGATGCCGTCGTCGCTGAGATAATCCGGCGCACAGGCCAAAATACGGCGCACCAGTTTCAGTCCGTCGCTCCCCGCAGCCAACCCTAATTCCGGCTCATAGCGGAACTCTTCCGGCAGGTCCGACATATCTTCTTCATCGACATAAGGCGGATTGGTCACAATCAAGTCATAGCGAATGGCGGGCAGATCGCGAAACAGGTCGGAGCGGATGGGCGTCACGCGATGTTCCATGCCGTGCTGCTGAATATTTTGTTCGGTCACCGCCAGCACATCGTTGGAGATATCCACGGCGTCCACCTCGGCTTGCGGAAAAGCCTGCGCGCAGGCAATCGCAATACAACCGCTGCCGGTACACATATCCAGAATATGTCCTGGCGTCCTGGGCAGAACCTCGCCGAAATAATTGTTGATTAACTCGCCGATCGGCGAGCGCGGCACCAGAACCCGTTCGTCAACATAAAATTCCAGACCGCAGAACCAGGCTTTGTTGGTCAGATAAGCGACCGGTATGCGCTCATTGACCCGGCGAATGACGCGTTCGACAATGCGATGACGTTCGCTGGATGTTAAGCGGGAAGTATACATATCTTCTGGAATATCAAGGGGTAAAAACAGCGTGGGCAACACCAGTTGCACCGCTTCATCCCAGGGATTATCCGTACCGTGACCATAATAGACATTGGCTGCGTTAAACCGACTGACAGACCAACGCAACATATCCTGTATGGTATGAAGATCGCTGATGGCCTCGTCGACGAAAATTTTGTCCAAGGTTATCCTCCGCAGACACATCTGAATGGAAATTTAGCGCTTAGTTTGCCATGAAGCCCGCGACAAATCAGTAGTTATAACCGGCCGAACTAAGGTTAGGCCGACTTTTATTTAGCGACGGAAGAGAGAAAAGGTAAACTGGCGGAATGTTGATGCAGGGTGAACGACCAATGAATAATAAATATTCACTGAATGACGAAGAATTGCAGCTTTTTCGTACATCCGTTTCCGGTACGAAAAAATTACGCCAGGATACCTATCTCCACAAGCCGGCGCGCCGCAAGCTCAGTGAGTTGCCGCCCAGACGCGCATTACAGGAACAAGTGGACGCCAGCTTTTATTTTTCAGATGAATTCCAGCCGCAGTTGGAAAGCGAAGGGCCGACGCGCTACGTTCGCCCCGGCGCCAGTCACTATGAGCTGAAAAAACTGCGCCGCGGCGATTACTCGCCCGAGTTGTTTCTCGACCTGCACGGTCTGACGCAATTGCAGGCCAAACAGGAGTTGGGCGCACTGCTGGCCGCCTGCCGGCGGGAACATGTTTATTGCGCCTGCGTGATGCACGGTTACGGCAAACATATTCTGAAACAGCAAACGCCGCTGTGGCTGGCGCAGCATCCCGACGTGCTGGCTTTTCATCAGGCGCCCAAGGAGTTTGGCGGGGATGCGGCGTTGCTGGTGCTCGTCGCGCTGGAAGCGCCGTCGTTGGAGTAGACAAAGCGGCGTGGCGGCGACACATCCCGTCAACGCGCGCCGTAGCGGCTGTTATCTGTGCAGCCTCGTCTTTATGGCATCTTGCGCGCTAACTGAGACGGCCCGATCTGCCAGTCGAACACCCCGTTCCCCGATTGTGAATCAACGCTCACGCTGGCGATAGCCGAAGTCGCAAACATCGGCGCGGTTTCGGCGGGGCATAATTCCGCGACCAGGTAGCCGACCAGAGGCAGATGGGAGATCACCAGCACCGTATCAGTCCCTTCCTTCGCCAACGTTTGCAGATAGTAGCCGACTAATTTGGCATTGCCGCCGGGCGTCAGCTCAGACAAGCATTCATCCTCCTCCGGCAACGGCAGGATATCCCTGACCGCCGCCAACGTTTGCTGCGCGCGCAGGTAGGGACTGACCAGGACACGATCGATATTAATCGCCTGATTATTCAGCCAAAACGCCATTTTCTGCGACTCATCATAACCGCGCGTGCTCAGGGGCCGCTGCGAATCACTGGCGGCATCAGGTACTGCATCACCATGACGCATAATCAAAACTTGCATGTCACACCGCTATGTTGATAAAACTCTGCTATGAAAAACGCTTATAAAGCAATGAATTGAATAAACTCATCCTTTAAAATCGCGCTATCTCGATCCATAAAGGGGAACGATTATCGCAGATTTTCGCTGCTAATTTAATCACTAAATGAAAGCGTTTTTCCGCACCACCGCGTCTGACCCAGGATTCCGCAACATAGCAGAGATAATTTGGATGAAAAAACCGTGAAATCCTCAAATTCAACATAAACAAATAAAAATTAATAACATTCATTATTTTTAATCTTTTTTATTGCATACCAGAAGGCTTATGTTGTTAAACATTAATTCTGCTTCTATCTTTACATCAAAAGATTAATTTTATTTACTCATTCGCCCAATAACATGCGAACAGCGGCAGCCTGACATTACAATCATAAAATAAGGTTAACATTATTTATAACAATCATTTTTCTGACATTATTTTTGATGAACAGACCTTATATGAACATGGAAAATTGTGACTAAAACTTAACTGAGGAATTAATTTCCTTATGTGACGTTTTATTTCACCTTATGGGAAAACGCTTTAAATACACTGTAGTTACAGAAAAGCAATCAATAGTGTAATAGCTGAATTATTAACATGCGAATAAACGAATCTGCATTATTAATAAAAATGCAATTATAGGTTCGTCTACCCTATTTCCATACAGGTGAAACAAACACAATATATATAAAGGAATCACTATGAATGCCAATAAAAAAATACTGTCCGCGCTGGCGACATTATTAGCGCTGGGCATCATGCCGACCGCGCAGTGTTCCACCGTCACCGGTCAAATAGGCGTAACCTTAACCATTACCACGGCTTGTACGGTGGAAAACGGCGCCAGTTCCGGCAGCTCGTGGGGTACCATCGATTTCGGTTCATACAGTAGCCTTGCCGCCAACATCGACGGCCAGATGACCAATACTTCAGGCAGCGGCCTGGCGGTAACCTGCTCGGAAGGCACGCCGGCTACCGTTTACATCGGTTCCGGCACCAACGATTCCTCTTCGCTCAGAACATTGGCGCCCAGTTCCGGCAGCTATCATATCCCTTATCGTTTATACAGCGACGCGGCCCGGACAACGGAAATACCGCTTAACGATACCAACGGTATTGCACTCACCGCGACCGGCGTCGCCCAGCCGATTCCCATCTATGCCCGTATCCTGCCCGCCGATCAAACGGTCATATCGCCGAGCGCCGGCACCTATACCGACACGGTTGCCGCCACCGTCGAGTGGTAACCCCCAAGAGCGGAACGCCTGGGCGTTGCGATCTGTTTTCGCTCATTGATGAGCAAGGATTAGGATGATTTCTCAGCGACTATCGCTCCTGCCCATTGTCTTGTTCTCTTTGCCGGCGGCGGCAGTAACGGTAAGCGATACCTTTACCGTCAGCGCCGACATCGAAAAAGGCTGTGCTTTTGGTCGTGACGTCAACGCCAGTCAACCGGACATGGGCGCCATCGATTTCGGCACCCTGAGCGCGCCCGCCGCGACTGTCGACGTAGCCAGCACGGTGGGCGGCGGTTCGATTGTCGTGACCTGTACGCCGGGCATCGCGGTATCCATTGAACTGGATTATGGACTGCACGGCGGCGACGGCGAGCGGCGTTACGTAATGAATACCACAGGCAGCGCGCTGCTGCCTTATCAGTTATACCGTGATGCTGCCCGCACCCAGGTATGGGGCAGCGACGATCTGGCGATGAGCATTTCCTCCTTTCCGGCAACCACTCAGACCTACACCGTTTATGCCCGCTATTTCGGCGCCTCGTCGCTGCCGCCGGCAGGGGAATACACCGATAGCATAACCGTCAGCCTGAGCTACTAAAACCAGCATAGAAGAAACATGAAAAGAATATTAGTCATTTTTATTCAATCCGTTAGTTTAATTTTATCCATCTTCTTCGCCCCCTATTCCGCCGCCGGCAGCATACTGGTCTGGCCGATTTATCAGGTTATTGAATCCGATGAAAACGGTTCCGCCCTGTGGCTGGAAAATAAAGGAAACGCGCCCGTTGGTCTGCAAATTCGCATTATGGCCTGGAAACAGATTAATTTTCAGGATCGTTACGCAGAGCAAAAAGAGGTGATCGGCACCCCGCCATTTACCACGCTGGAGCCGGGACAACGCCATATGGTGCGCCTGATGCGCGCCACGCCGGCGCCGGTCGATACGGAACGGTCTTATCGCATCATTATTGATGAAATCACGACGCCCTATGCCCAGCAACAGGCAACGCCCCGGATAGGAATCCAGTTTCAAATGCGTTACCTGCTGCCGCTGTTTATCGACGGCGCAGGGATATGGACACAGGCGAGACCGGGTAAACAACGTCTTAACCGCGATCCCGCCATGCCTGATTTGTACTGGCATATCGCCGCCGTCGCAGGCAAGCCCTATCTTTACATACAGAATATGGGCAAGGTGCATGCGCGCTTGAGTCAGGTTTTCTGGTCATCGTCGCCAAAAGGGGAAACCCACAATCTCGCCATGACTCAGGGTTTTTTAGGCTACGTCTTACCGGGACAGGAAATGCGCTGGCCGTTGCCTGCGGGAATATCCACGCCCGGCGCAGCCCTGAACCTGTTTACCCATTTGTCGGACATTGCCGATCCCGTCCTGATTAAACGGCGATAGCTTTTAATGGCCGGCAATAGGGGTATGAAGAGACATGCCATCAATGTGATACCGTTTATCGTTTCGCTACGGTATTTTTTGGGGAGCATATTTGTCTGCTTATTATTTTATGCCGCAGTTCTTCAGGCGGAAGAATATACCGCTCTCCCCGCGCCGCCGCGCGTTAAACCGACAATCAACGAAGCCGTCTATTATTTAACCCTGGTGATTAATGGTCAGAGCGATCATGCAGTAATACCCGTGAATTATCGTCATGATAATTATTACGTGGAAGCCGACGTACTGAGCAAAAATAATATCCGATTACCCGCGGGAACCGTCGGCCAGGTGAATGTAAACCGTTTGCCTGAGGTCAGCGCGGAATATGATCCCAGCCAGCAGCAGTTAAAACTGACCGTGCCGGTCGACTGGCTACCGGCGCAACGGGTAACGAGCGACGGCTCCGGCACGGAACGCCTTGTCCCAAGCAGTAGTCTTGGACTTCTGTTTAACTATAACGCCTATTATTCATCGCCGTCGAACGGCGACGATTCGCTGAGCGCCTGGATGGAACAGCGCGTTTTCAGTGACTATGGCTCATTTTCCAACACCGGCATTGATGACATCATGACGGGAAACCATTCAGATCAATATCATCGCTATCGCCGCTTTGATACCTACTGGCGATACAGCGACAGCGGGCGGATGATTTCATACCAGGCGGGCGATCTGGTCAGTAACTCGCTGACCTGGAGTCACTCCGTGCGGATGGGCGGCGTACGTATCAGCCGGAATTTCGGCCTGCGCCCTGATATTGTGACCTACCCGCTTCTGCAATATTCCGGCTCCGCGGCCGTTCCCAGCACGTTGGATCTCTTCATCAACGGTTATAAGGCGAACAGTTCAAATCTTAATCCCGGCCCCTTCACCCTGACCAATACGCCGTATCTCAACGGCGCCGGTGAAGCGACGGTGGTCACCACTGACGCCCAGGGAAGGCGGATCGCCACCACCATTCCATTCTATGTCTCCAATACCTTGCTGCGAGCAGGATTAAGCGATTTCGATCTTTCCATGGGCGCGCTGCGCCATGACTACGGATTCCGAAACGCCGCCTATGCGTCCGAGCCGGCCTTCAGCGGCATTTATCGTTATGGATTAACAAATTGGCTAACATTATCCACCCATGTGGAAACCGAACGGGATCTTTATCTGGCGGGCATGGGCGCCGATTTTACCGTCGGCCGCTGGGGTACCCTCAGTTCGTCCTACACTCAGAGTGAAAGGGATGGGCGCGGACAGCAATATACGTTGGGGTATTCCTACTATACCCGACTGTTCGGCCTGAATGTTCAGCATGCCGGGCGCGACCAGGCATATCGCGATTTAACCGCCGTCAACAATGAAGGCCGGCTCAGCCGCCAGAGCAATCAGGCGACCCTCAGCAGCCAGCTATTCGGCAAAGGCAACGGCACCGTCGGCGCCGGCTATTTTGATATTCAGTCTTTCGATCGCTCGCGGGTAAAACTCCTGAATCTCTCTTACAGCCGACAGCTGTGGCAAAGCAGCTCGGTTTACGCCGCGCTCAATAAGACGCTGGGAGAAGATGACTACAGCGTACAGATCCAATTCGTTATGCCCTTCGGCACGAGAAATACCGCCAGTTCCGGCGTGCAGCGCGACGCCAACGGCAATTATTCAGCGCGTGTCGGTATGACGCACTCCGCGCCGACCGACGGCGGATTCGGCTGGAATCTGGCTTATGCCGCAGGCGGCAATCCCTACCAGCAAGGCACCTTGAGCTGGCGCGGACCTTATAACCTGATACAGGGCGGCGTGTATGGTAATGAAGGCAATAGCACAAGGTGGGGGGAACTGAGCGGCTCACTGATATATATGGACGGCGGCCTGTACGCCAGCAACCGCATCAACGACGCTTTTATTGTGGTCGATACCGCAGGCTACGCGGGCGTACCGGTTAAATATGAAAACCAGTTAGTGGGCGCCACCAACGGCAGCGGTCATTTGCTGGTGCCGTGGGTCGCGTCCAACTATCCGGCAAAAGTGGAAATCGATCCGATGCCGCTCCCCGCGAATGTCGATACGCCCAATATCGAGCAACGCGTATCGGTAAAAGAAGGCAGCGGCATTGTGGTGAAATTCCCCGTGCGCAACGTACTTTCCGCCAATATCGCCTTACGTAATAGCCACGGTCGGCCTCTGGCGATCGGCACCTGGATCACCGATGAGTACAGCGGCGCCGCCACCATCAGCGGCCATGACGGGCTGGCCTATTTCTCCAATCTCCGTACCGTCAATCGATTGCATTTTAAACAAGAGGACGGGCAAACCTGTCAGGTCGCGTTTTCCCTGCCGGCGACAGCCCGGATGATGGTCAGCGTCGGCCCGCTGACCTGTCAACTAACCGCCCAGAGAGATAAAGATGAGTAAATTAAGATTGGGGTTCCGCCTGCTGTTTTTGCTGCTGGGCCTGGTGAACGCACGTTACGGTCTCGCAAGCTGCGCCGCCCCGGCCAGTTCAACCGAGCTGGGATCTTACGCCTCTTCCGTTGTCGGCCCCGACGGGACGCCGCAAATCATCACCTCCGGCAGCGGCTTTAGCTGTAGCGGCAGCGCATTAAGCCTTATCAGCACCAATACCATCACCGCCACCATCACTGGCGATACCAACGCCAGCGGCGACGGCATGCGGCTAAAAGGCGGCGCCGGCGGCAACGACGCCATCGTTTACGACCTGTGTATCGATGCCGGTTGTGAAACCCGCTATGGCATTGGCTCAAGCTATACCTGGAAACAAACAACATTTCTGGGCATATTAGGCCTGTTCAACGCCAGCGACGGTACTTTGCCGATATATGTCCGCACCAGCGTCGGCAACAACGTACCGGCAGGCACCTATACCGATACGGTAACCATTCAATGGGATTACAATCTGTGCGCGCTGGGGGCGTTGGGTCTGTGTATCTACGATAGCGGCACGCTGACCTCAACGCTCAATTTGTCGATGACCATCACCAACGACTGCCAGATCAGCAGCGCGCCCGACGTCAGCTTCGGCTCGGCGGCCTTCCCCGCTGACTTTCCAACGGTCAGTAATAGTCTGGGCGTCAATTGCACCAATCTGGGCGCCTATACGGTCAAGCTGACCAGTTCACATCCTGACGATGCCAACTGGCGCAGAATGACCAATACGGCCGACGGCGTGGAATATTATCTGCAATATCAGCTATATCATGCGGATAATACCGCCTGGAGTGAAAACACGGATTACGCGGGAACCGGCACCGGCGTGACTCAGCGCATTCCCTATACGGCGCGCATCAGCGGCAGCCAGGCCAATCAGCCGGCAGGAACCTATAGCGATACCGTTACCGTCGCCGTTACGATTAACTAGCCCTGACGGACTTTTCGCCCACGGCAGGCGACGCAAAGGAAAACGCAGCGTCTGCCGGCAGGCAGTAATCGGTTAATGCAGCAGAGTTTTTAGTAGAATGGCGGCACGCCATGATAACCCTGGCGCGCCACAATCAACTTCGGGGAAATTACCGCAGGCCGAGTTGGAAGATCAGCGTTTCAGCCTCACAGCTGAAGGTGAAATCCACATCCAGTTTCACGCCGCCTTCTACGGCGTCCAGTTTACTGCTGATCTGACAAGGATCGGACTCCACGGAGCGGGCTTTTTCCGTTAACGCTTTCAGCGTCGCTTCCGCCTCTGCGCGATCGGCAAAAACTTTACTATAAGACGCAGTGCAATCCGTGTTGTCCATGATTGTGCCGACATCAACGCAACAACAGGCGGCAGTTTCTTCAGCATTACATTTATTGATCGGGTTCGTCATCTTGAGCTCCTCTACGGGCAGTAACCTATATACAGATATGATCCGGTTCAAAAAAATGGTTATTTCTTCCTATTCTACTCACCGAGCCGGCACAGCACTAGAACTTACTGCCCACGGGGGCATTTAGTGGCATCCCTCACACGTCATTGTTATACCCGCGTAAAAACGCCGCCATTTCGCACCAAAAACATAACATCGCCATTACCTTGAATGGCGTACCATTGTGATTTATTCACATATACCTGTCTTTTTGCAAACAGCGAAAGGTTTCACGTCTGAATGGTGAGCGCGGCTCGCCGACCCGACAGTGCGCCTCCCTTTCGATCGCTGGCGAAAAGCGTCCTGCGGGACGGTAGCCTTTCGGCTGTTTGAACCCCATCGCCTCGTCGCTACGCGTTATCTGGTCGTGCTGGGCGTTGGCCGTGCTCGACAAAGTTCGGCTCCCGCTCCGGCCAGCGATACAATCCATCCGGGTGATCGGTCAGGAAAAAGCCCTGCGGCGGCACCGGAATAAATTCATTCTCCACCCGGCGGATCAGCGTCCAGGTGGCCGGCACGTTTTCGATTTGCTCCCAGTGATAATCCCGTTTCCCTTCCGGGCTGATATAGTCGCTTCGGGCCTTTCCCTGCGGGGCGACATGCGGCAAATAGCTGAAAGGATGAAAAAACTGCGCGCAGGCATACTCCACATCCGGCAGGTAAATCCCGGTCACCGTCACCGGGTCATTCGGCCCCAGCACCACGGACGTATCCAACTGATAGCGGGGGATCTGCGCAGGTAAATCCAACGGACCAAAAAACTCTTCATCATATAAGTAGGTCAACAACCCCTCCTTCCAGCGAGAAGCAACGGTTATCTCAACCATCATATCGTACATACTGCCCAGGCTGAATAGATCGGAATACTGTTGCAGCGCCGACGGGCTCATCCAACGTTCCGGCCAGTAATCGGTCAGCCCTTTGTTATCACTGCGTACTCCCCCGCCGGTAATATAGGCATTGGGGTCGTTATGCTG